>CAMUZD010000076.1 GCA_947165115.1 uncultured Clostridia bacterium | reverse complement strand
GCCATACAAGCAGCACGTGAAAGGCGAATGCTCGTCACCTCTCTGACTGCACCAAGCACCCAATACGGTATAGCGGCGGGCGTTAAAGATTTTATCGAAGACATAGAGGCCGAGTCGGATAACGGTATCGAGCGCAGACCCTATGTTATCATGCTTACCGACGGCGAGCCGACCCTGGCGAGCAAAAACTGGAATTCGGAAAATATTGCGGATCTCAGAAACGATACGATAACGACAAGCTCCGGCGGCGACAAATACGAACTTATGGCAACAGGTGCAATACTTACCTCTGCTATCTGGCGCGACAGGCTTGCCAAAGCTTACGAAGATTATAACAATAACGGCAAAGATATTGATGTTCAATGGTTCAATATAGGTCTCGGAATCGCTGAGCCCGCTGACCCTGCTGACGCCAACTATACCGCTTGCCTGCTTAACCCCGGGTATCTCGTCGGTGTGGAAGGAAGAAACGGAACAGGTGCTTCCTCGGCAGAGAAAATCAAATATTATATGGCTCAGTCTGACTGGGCTCCCAAATATACGGAAAAGGACTATTCTGCGGACGACAATTACGTCTATATCAATGAGGGCGACGGTTATGTAACCTTTGCCAATACTTATGCGGTTCTGATGAACGCATTCGTAACCCTGGCGAATATCATCAAGATGGGCTCGATGGAATACACGATTCCGATAGTCAATCATGAGGGCTCGGGCACCGAAAGCAGCGACGTTCAGTTCACCGATGTCATCGGCGAGGGAATGTATATAACCGATATAACCCTGAAACAAAACGGTAAACCGCCGATTCAGGGCGAGGATCCCGATGAGGACGGAACCTACACATTCAGCGGTTTTGATACTACGGTAACAATAACCGAAGACCAGAACGGTCAGCAGACTCTTGTCTGGAACCTTCCCGCGAGAGAGGTTGCGATGTTTACCTTCGCGGACAGGGAGGATGTCGGAAACGGCGAGTATATCCCGGCCGAGCCCACAACCCTGACCTACGGCGTTGATTTTACCAATGAAATTGAAGAAGGCCCGGCTTACACCAATGCCTTCGATTCAAATATGGTCCCGCTGACAACGGTAACTTATGAGATTCCGGGCGACAATGATTATTATTTCGATGTTGTCAAGGATGAGCTTCATAATTTCGTCAGCAGCACAATAAAGACCGAAAATACCACTTCGACTGCTCCCGATTCCCATTCTTACGCTTATACGGCGTCAAATGACGGCACGGAGAATTCAAGCGCCACGGTAAACGGTCTTTTAGGTAATAACGGTAAGGCTTCCTTCCTTTCGAGAAAGAATGATATGGAAATCACCGTTGAAAAGATATGGGAGGATTCGACCGGGAATCAGATTACCGATACATCGACTCTGCCTGCAGTAACCGTTACTCTGTATCGAAAGGCAGACGGCAGCGATACCGAAGAAATTGCCGAATCAGCGCTTCTCTCCAATTCAAATGATTACAGTGAAACATATACCGTTCCCATCAGGGATATTAATGATAACAGATATACATATTATATTAAAGAAAATAACTGCCCCGACGGTTATTATATAGCGCAGATTTCCGATCCGGTCAGGGCATACGATGCAACGCTGAGTGTCACGAACAGGGTGTTCCCCGAAAACGGCGCCGTTGCTGTCAGAAAGCAGTGGAAGAATAAAGTCGGCGGTGCTGTTACCGATACCTCTTCTCTGCCGCCTGTTGCGATTAGTATGAAGAGGCATGTTGAAGCCTCAACTTTGATAAAACGCACAGTTACCATTTATGTTACCGCACCGATCAGTAATAATAACAATGCCCAGACTCAAGCATATACGGAGTATCAGAAACAATTTGAAGTGCCTGCGGGAACTGAGATAACATTCACTCTCAGAGCGTATTTTTCAAGCCAGAATAATGCAAATAATGCAAGTTTCAGCCTGAGCGTAAACGGAAACACCTCTACTGCGGTAACTTCAACTGCAAGCCAGGTAAGAACGTGTAATGCTTATACAAATGATCCGTTCACTGAAGGTGCCTCTGTAAACAACAATAACAGGTGGTCCAGAGAAACCGGTAAGCAGACATGTACTGTTCCGGCGGATGAGGATTTGACGCTGAACTACTTTGTCAGCGGCAATGCTATAAATACCACCACTTTCCCATACACCAACAGCGGAAACACCATTTATCCTTATATGGTTCGCGGCTTATCAAGGACTTTGCCGGATAATCCGGTATATGATATAGAGGAATATGACGAGTCTTATCAGTCTGTCACTCTGAATAATCAGAACGGCTGGCAGAAGGTTTTTGACGATCTTATTCTTACCGAGACAGATACAGATACCGACACAGTCTATAACTATAAGTATTATGTTGAGGAAATTGCAGTTCCCGGATATACGACCTCCTACAGCGAAAACAATACCGAGGGCGTCACGGGCGGTGTAATAACCGTAACCAATAAATCCGATTCGGCAATCGGGCCATTGCCCGAAACCGGAGGACGCGGCAATCCGGATTCAATCCGAATCGTTGGATTCTCGGCGGTGTTCCTCAGCATGGCGGTATTCTTATTCCGCATGTATCTTCCGGCTTATAAAAAACGGCGCAAATCCCTTAATTAAGTAATTATATCAATCAATCATAGAATTTTACGAAAGGCAGAAAAATTATGAAAAACAAAGTCAGAATTATAGCAGCGGCAGTTCTCACACTGTTTGTCCTCTTCTCAATGTCCGTCCCTTCATTCGCGGCGGATGAATGCACTATTACTATCGTGAATACCAATGAAGCAGTTTCAATGAACACCCATACCTACAATGCATATAAAATCTTTGATGTAACTTATGACGCAGATGCAGACAACTATGATTACACCATAGACAGCGATTTTGTTACCTTCTTCGCAGGCCTCAATCTTGCTGCGACTCTCGGCGCAGACCCTGATGCGAGAGCATACGCTCATGTAGCCTCCCTTGAAGGCAACGATGCAGCGCTTCAGGATTTCGGAAGAGAAGCCTACGCAGCCGCCCCTTCATTACCTGACGGTTTTGTAGTAGCAGGAAGCCCCGCAAACGAGGGAGATCCCGAAACCGCCACCATCACAGGTCTTGCTCCCGGTTACTATCTTGTTTACGATCTGGGTCCCGCAGATCCGCAGAACGCAGCTGCAGCGGAAAAAGCAATCGCAAATGTAATTCTCAAGACTGCAAAAGAAGATGTTACAATCGATCTCAAGGCTTCCGTTCCTACCCTTGACAAGAAAATCACATCTGTTTCCGATGATGCTACCAATGCGGCATCGGACACCGGCTCAGACGGCGTCAGCGCAAACCTCGGCCAGCATGTCGGCTTCCAGATTGATTCCACAGTTCCCGATCTTACCAATTATTCGAATTATATCTATAAAGTAAAAGATACTATGGATGCCGGTCTTACCCCCGACAATAATGCGAAGGTTACCATCGGCACCACTGATGTTACCGCTAACGAGAAATGCCATATCGTATATGACGGCCAGATTATGACCGTAACTATTGATTACGATCTTCTTAAAACATACGCTAAGGATACACCCATCACCATCACTTACTCAGCTGCGGTCAATGCCAACGCAAGCGTTTATCCCGCTGCAGACGGCACAGGCAACCAGGCCGAGCTTGAATACAGCAACAACTACACCGATGAGACCATCACCGAGAAGACTCCCACCTCAACCGTAAAGGTTTACCGTTTCACCCTTGAAATCACCAAGGTCAACGCCAAGGAAGAAGTCCTTCAGGGTGCAGAGTTTGTTCTCAAAGACAACGCAGACAACTATATTCCCGTTGCTCAGGATGCCACAACCGGCAGATACAGTGTTTCCGATACTCTTGCTGCTACCGAGGCAAACGCAAAAGTAGTTTCCGATGCAAACGGTAAGATTTACATTGACGGTCTTGCAGAGGGTCAGTATACCCTTACCGAAACCGCTGCTCCCGCAGATTACAACATTCTCAAGAATCCCGTTGACATCAATATCGTTGCGACTTATGATGCCACCACCGGAGAATGCACCGGCGTTACCGGCAACACCGCAACCGTAATCAACAAAGCGGGCGGCCTTCTTCCCTCAACCGGCGGCATCGGCACCTATATCTTCACCATCGGCGGCGCAGTAGTTATGCTTACCGTAATGTTCGTTCTTGTTTCAAGAAAGAAGAAAGCCGAAGTAAAATAATCTGTAAAGCAAGTTGATTGATATTTCTTCCCTGCCCGGAGGAATCCGGGCGGGGAGGGCTTAAAAGATACGCGGAAACAGCCTCAAACCAAGTGTGATTTTTATGAAAAAACGTTTATCTACCATAATTCTGATAGTTGTATTCGTTGCCGGGCTTGGCTTGATGCTGTATCCGACTCTCAGCGATATTATAAACAAGGCGCATCAGTCCGTTGCCATCAATTCCTACGATAAGCAGGTGGCGAAGCTCTCAAAGGAAGATTTCCGCAAGATTCTCGATGACGCCAGAAGCTATAATAAAACTATAACTGCCAATGAATTCCCGCGCGATGAGCGCGACCTTGAGGGCAATGATGAATACCGCGCCGCGGTCAATCCCTCGGGAAACGGTATGATAGGCTATCTCAAAATTGACTCAATCAATGTCAGAATGGCAATCTATCACACCACGAAGGAATCAATTCTTCAATCGGGCGTCGGCCATCTGCCGACCACGTCGCTGCCCGTCGGAGGTCTCAGCACCCATGCGGTCCTGACCGGCCACAGAGGCCTGCCGTCCGCGAGATTATTCACAGACCTCGATAAAGTGAAAATCGGCGACAGATTCTATATCTATATTCTCGATGACATCCTCGCCTATGAGGTGAATCAGATAAAAACTGTTGTCCCGACCGACACGAAGGACCTGCAGATTGTTCCCGGCAGAGATTATGTTACTCTCGTTACCTGCACTCCCTACGGCATAAACACTCACCGACTTCTCGTCAGGGGTGAGAGAGTGCCCTATGATGAGACAATCCGCGAAACCCAGACCGAGACGGCCGAAACTCAGAAGATGCCGGCCGAGCAACTTGCCGTAATCATCGCGGCTCCGTGTTTTGTATTGTTTTTAATTATTATCCTTATTATAAAGAAAAAGAAAAGGAGGGAAGACTCTTGAAGAAGCTGTTTATAATAATAATCGCAGTTATCGTTTGCCTGATGCCTTTCGGCATATTGGCAGGCGCCGCTGAGCCATGCGCGAGCTTAACTGTTATTATGATAAACAAGGCAGACAAGAGCCCTCTTTCCGGCAAAGATATAAACGTAGTCAAGGTTGCGGACTGCTATTATTCAGATCGCAGAGCATCATTTACTTATACCAATGAATTCTCCGATTCTCAGGTGAGCCTTTCCGACACTGGCGCGGCGATGCATCTTTACGATACCGCGCTCGGCAAGGGAATCAAGGGCACGGCCGTCAAATCCGATGCCGAAGGCAAAGCGGTCATCAATCCCTGCGAATACGGCGCATATCTCGTTTATTCACCCGACAAGCTTTTCAATCCCTTCGTCGCGTTCGTTCCCTATGAGACGCAGGAAGAGATAATATTCAATGTCACCGCGGAGCCGAAAATCGACGTTCCTGTGACCGATCCCACTTCGCCTACATCACCCACATCGCCGACCTCGCCCACTCAGCCGACCAATCCTTCGCAGAGCACTACCAAGAGCAGCGATATCGATATCCCCGTTGTTCCGGTTGTTCCCGTAGTCCCGGTTGTTCCCGTTATTCCTTATGTTCCCGGCGAGCGCACAACAAGACCGCATCAGACTGGCGAGGGCGTGACCGGCGAATCGGAGGAAAACACATCCTCATCTTCATCCGAAAAACTCCCGCAGACAGGCATGCTTCAGTATCCGATACCGGTTCTCGGCTTTGCCGGAATCATGATGTTTGCCATAGGAATTGTTGTTTATGGAGAAGGCAAGAAGAAAGAAAATTAAAATAGGAATTACACTCATGGCTTTCGGCCTGCTGCTTATCGCAGCGGCCGGGGGCTTGTTTGCTTATAATACCCTCAATGACAAAAAGGCAGGAGAGACCGCTGAGAGGCTCATAGAGGCCGTTGAAGAGGCGGGGGAGGATACTGCCTACGAAGAGGAGGAAAACGGCGAGGTTTTTGCTCAGATTGACGGAAACAAGTATATCGGAGTGATTTCGATTCCTTCGCTCGGTATAGAGCTGCCCGTGCAGTCTGACTGGTCTCTCGCTAAGCTCAAGAATTCCCCCTGCAGGTATTACGGCAGCGTGCCCGAGGGAACGGCTGTAATCTGCGCGCATAATTATCAGAGCCATTTCGGAAATCTCAAATATGCAAAGACCGGAGACAGAGTCTATTTCACCGATGTCGCGGGCCTGACCTATTCCTACGAAATCTCCGCCATAGAGCAGCTCGACGGCTACGATTCCGAAAGGATGAAGGAAAACACAGGCTGGGATATGACGCTATTCACCTGCACCTACAGCGGCAGACAGCGCATTACCGCCCGCCTGACCAGAGTCATGAACGAAGATCTCAGATAATAAAAAAACGCCCTCTCCGTCAGGAGGGGGCGCGTTGCTTATAAAAGCAGTCAAAAACAAAAGTGCCACATTACTGCGGCACTATGTCTTGTAAATGTGTGATTACATCTTCTTGAGAGCTGCAACGAGAGCTTTCATCTCTTCATCGCTGAGCGTAACGCCCTTGCCCATTCTGTCATGCTCGGGTGACCATTCACGGATATCGTATTTGGGATCTCTGCCGCCCCAGCTGACGAGGTTAAGCTCTTTACGCCATCCTCTGGCGTTTTCGGAAAGAACAGCAACGGTTTCTGCTATCTCATAAGTAAAAGCAGGCATGGTATTTCTCCTTTCAAATTATATTCCCTCGGATGTATTATATAATAAAAAATACAAAAAGTAAACAATTTTTTTATATTTTTACAAAATTATATAAAATTCTTATTTTTATTCCTTCATATCCTCGCCCTTGTCCGCGCTTATATCGTGAATTTCATATGGCGTTGACTGATAGACGAAATAGTTGAGCCAGTTGGAATAGAGCAGGTTTGCGTGGGCCCTCCAGCAGACTGTCGGAGGCTGAGTCATATCGTCATGGGGATAATAATTCACGGGGCAGTGAATCGGCTTGCCCGCCATCAGATCGCGCCTGTATTCCTTATCGAGCGTATACTGATCGTATTCGGCGTGGCCGGTGATGAATACCTGCCTGCCGTTTTTCGTCATCATCAGCGAAACGCCCGCGATGGGGGAGGAGGCGATGATTTTCAGCTTCGGCTCGTTTTCAACATCCTCCCTGCTTATTGAAGTATGCCTTGAATGGGGCAGATAGAAAATATCGTCAAATCCGCGCGCGAGAATGCTCTGCTTA
>CAMUZD010000075.1 GCA_947165115.1 uncultured Clostridia bacterium | reverse complement strand
ACATTGTTTACCATCGTTTCATTTCACTTGAAAAGTTCATAAAATTTGTTATAATTGAGAGGGTGCCGTTGACCTCTTAAATATATTATTTGAAGGAGTGATGCACTCAAAACAAGGATAAAAATCGTAGATTTATCGATTCGGATGGATTGGGTCAGAGGATTCATCATTTTGGAGTAATCTATCGGAAAAAGGTACATTTTATCGGTAAGCCGTGCCGATAAAAAAGCTCAAAAACCCCTATGCTTTAAAATTTATAGTAAAAGAGGTGATTTATTGAGGGTAACTAAAGAGCTTCATCTGTTTATGCCCGTCGGTGACGATGAGATTCAGGTAGACAGCTATGACCGAAAGGTCAACAAACAAATATTGAAACTACAAAAAGAAGAGCCGGAGGCAGTAGTCATGATTTATGACGATGATGCTCCGGCTTTTCTGCGTGCTGCGGTTAAAGTGGAGAATGTATCGATCACATTCCGTAAAACCGCGGCAAAAAAAGAAATAACCGAAGCTCAGCGCAAAGCCCGCTCAGCAAACGGTCAGAAAAACAAATCAAATCTATTAAATAATACGGAGGTTAAAAATGAACTCAAAAATTGAAAAACTGCTCAATGAGCAATCAAAAAACAATACTAAGATTGAGGACTGCAAGGCAAAGATTTCTTCTCTGCACGAATCGATCAAAGAACTCAACGCCCGTAACAAGGAGATTGATGCGGAAATCTGCAATCTGAATGACGAGGTGCTTCTTTCTTTGGTTAAAGCCGCCGGCTATGAAACGCCCGATGAATTCAAGAAACTGATTCAGTCGCTGAAGCAAAAGCACGCTATGCCGAAGTCTTTTGATTCCTTGCCTATTGAGAGTGACAATGATTAAATGATATAAACTATTCTTTGCCTATAATTCACGGCTTGTTTTCGGTTACGCCATCTCTACTCGAAAAACTCTTGAAAATCGAAAGTTTTTCGAGTATAATGCATTCGGAGGCGATAGACGTGGTTATTCCGAGAGATGATTATCTTAACAAACTAATAAAGTATAAGGACAAAGATTTAATAAAAGTAATAACCGGTGTCAGGCGCTGCGGAAAATCTGTTCTTTTGTTTGATATTTTCGGTGACTGGCTTTTAAGTTCGGGCATACCGGCAAAAAACATTATCAAAATCAACCTCGAAGATAAAGAAAATTCTGAGCTCCGTGATGCTGACAGATTATATGAACACATCTGTCAGAAGATGAATGACGGGTCAAAATACTATGTGATGATTGATGAGATTCAATATGTCTCCGGCTTTGAAGACCTGGTCAACAGTTTAAAAAACAAAGGCTGTGATGTTTATATCACCGGGTCAAATTCCGATATGCTCTCCGGCGAAATCAATACGGCACTGCGAGGCAGAAGTATAGAAATCCGTGTCAACACTCTATCGTTTGCGGAGTATTATTCTTACATAGGCGGTGACAAGAGGGATGCTTTCAGAAGCTATATGCTTTACGGCGGCTTTCCTTATGCCGCAACCGAACCGGACAGCGAACTCAAGGTTCAGTATCTCAATATGCTGCAGGGAACCATCGCTTCGCGGGATATAATCGAAAGGTATTCCATCAGAAACGAGAATGCTTTTACTGCAGTCTATGATTTCCTATGCTCAAATATAGGCAGTACAGTGAGCGCCAAAAAGATCACCGATACTCTTAAGAGCAATGGATATAAAACCATAACGCCTGATACTGTAGGTAATTATTTAAACTGGCTGTGTGAGTCTTTTTTGTTCTATAAAGCATACAGATATGATATAAAGGGCAGAGAATACCTTAAAACTCAAAACAAATATTACTGCTCCGATCTGGGCTTGAGAAACGCAAAGCTGAACTACCGTCAGATTGAGCCGACACACGCTCTTGAAAATCTTGTTTACCTGGAGCTTATTAACAGAGGCTACAGAGTTGATATAGGAAAAAACAGAGAAAAAGAAATTGACTTTATTGCTTCCGATGATAGGGATACATATTACATTCAGGTCGCTTATAGCATAATTGATCCGCAGAAGAAAGAACAGGAGCTCAGTTCGTTCAACAACCTTAACGACGGTTTCCGTAAAATCATTATAACAATGGATGATGATCCGTTCACTTCGGTCGGCAACGGATATAAAAAGATATATGCAATAGATTTCTTCCTTGAAAAAGACTGCTTTGTATTCTAATGTTTTTTCACTAAGTGCGCACATCTATGTCATAACTAAATATGACAGTGTGCGGTTACGGATTGAACTTCCGTAACAGGCTCGCTTCGCTCATAAGGGCTGTGCCCTTCGAAGTAAACTTCTACCCCAAGGAACAAATTGCCACACAGCAAATGTGTTTTATAAAAACAATTTGCCGCGTCGCAATCTGTAAAAGCGTTCAGAAAAAAGAATAGTTAAGAATAATCCACCGATTCAAAACGAACCGGTGGTTTTCTTTTTCTCTGATCGCAACAACATCGTACATTGCAAAGCCGACCTGCAGTTAGACTTTGTGATGTTGCGATGAAATATATTATGAAAGGACTGATTATATGTTGTAGCAAAAAAAGAAAAACCCATAGCCGTTCAAGACAGATTCAAAAATCTGCGGCTATGAGTCAGAAGTCAAAACCTCGGCGGCATAAATACGCTATTGGTTCAAAGACCTAAGAGGGTTGACTTCTAAATAATTTTTACCATATTCGCAACCTAAAAGTCAATAGAAAGGACTGATTATTATTTCAACACCAAAAACAAAAGCCGAACTTCTTCAGACTCTACGTGAAAACGGTTATGACAGGATCTCCGATGATCAGCTTGAAAGGCTGCTTTCAATTCTCCGTAAAGAAGAGAAAGCCGAAGCCGAGATTCACCGGCTTAACCGCACCGAGAGCAGAAAGAAAACAAAAAGCAAAGCCGAGCGTGCTTTGCGCACTCATCAGCTCTGCAACATCGGCGGAGCTGTTGTGTCATTTTATCCGGAACTTGCGTACCTGTCACAGGAAGAACTATATAATCTTTTTGATAAAGTTTTTCATTATGATGCGGGTATAGATATGGTTATCAATTACGCAATCACTTACAGAAAAGCTCTGAAGGGAAGTGATGATTCTGGCTGATTTTCATTTTCAGGTTACTCAGATAAAACGCTCTGCAGGTCAGTCGGCAATCGCAAGCGCCGCTTACCGGGCGTGCGAAAAATTATATTCGGAATACTATAACGAAACAAACGATTACACAAATAAGCAGGGGCTTGTTCACAGTGAGATTATGCTGCCGGATTTTGTCCCGAAAGAATTTGGTGACAGAGAATATCTCTGGAACTCCGTTGAGAAAAATGAAAAACGGAAGGATGCTCAGCTTGCATACAGTTTTGATTTCGCGCTGATGAATGAATTTACAATTGAAGAAAACATCAACATTGCCCGTCGCTTCATTTATGAAAACTTTGTTTCCAGAGGAATGATTTGCGACTGGGCTTTTCATTTGCCCGACAAAGGCGATGACGGAATACCGAATCCGCACATTCATCTTATGTGCCCGATTCGCCCGATGAATGAGGACGGGACCTGGGGAGCAAAGCAAATGAATGTTTATCATTTTGATGAAAACGGAGAGGTGCTCCGTGATGATAACGGCAGAAAAAAGTATGACTCTGTAAAAACAACAGACTGGTCTGATTCCGAAACTCTTGTTGCATGGCGGCAAGCCTGGGCAGAAATAAATAATGATATGTTCAAAGCCAAAGGATTAAACATCCGTATTTCCGCCGAGTCACTCGAGGCTCAGGGGCTCGATCTTATTCCGACAATTCACGAAGGACCTGCCGTAAGAGAAATGGAAAAGCGCGGCATCGTTACCGAGAAAGGCGAATTCAACCGGAGAGTAAGGCGGACAAACGCTCTGCTGAAAATAATCCACGATTGCTTCGGCGAACTTCTTGAATGGATAAAAGCTCTCAAGGATAAGCCGCCGAAAGAACCGAACATTCTGAAACTGATTATCGATTATTACACTGAGCGCGGAAAGAACTCATATACTCAGAATCTCAAAGTTGAGAATCTGAAAAAGTTTGCGGAGTCGGTTGCGTATCTTCAGAATAAAAACATAAGGTTCGTTGCCGACCTCGAAGCGGAAATCAAATCTCTGCAGGAAAAACACAATTCCGGCACGGCAAAGCGCAAAGAAGTCCGCGACAAAATCTCGGAGCTGAACAAAATGAAAGGCCGGCTTAAAACCTATCACACCAATAAAGCTGTCGGAGAAAAGTATGAAAGCAAGGCTTTCGGCAAAGACGGATACTACGCCAAGCACAAAACCGAGATTGACAAATACTTCGGTGCGAAGAAACACATTCCGGAGGATTTGCTTGCCGATGAAAACTGGGAGAAAACACTTGATAAGCAGATTGCGGCATTGACCGCAGAGGTGGAATCATATAACTCTCAGATTGAACCGATTAAAACCGACCTAGATACTATGAGAAAAATAAAATGGTGCGTTGATGTCGCAACAGGTACTGTCAATCCCGACGGAGAGAAAAAGGAGAGGGAATCAATAGAGGAAAAGCTTAAGAGAAATAAAGCAAAAGCAGATATGATAAATGCTCAAAGGCCGAAAAAATCTCCAACCCGAAGTGAGTTGGAGAGGTAAAAACAAAGGAGAAATTTATGTCATACACACAGAATCAAATTGCTAAAGCAAATGAAACCGACCTTGTTGCTTTTCTGTCGGCACAAGGCGAAGAACTGATTAAATCAGGCAGAGAATATCGATGGAAAGCGCACGACAGCGTGACCATAAACAAAAATCAATGGTTCCGGCATTCCGAAAATGCCGGCGGAGGACCCGTAGATTTCGTTATGAAATTCTACGGGTTATCTTTTTCCGAAGCCGTTGAATTATTACTCAATGAGAAGGGAGGTGAAATTATGCCGAAAATCAAATCAATCGAATCCTATGAAGAATCCATTGAACTTGATGAAGTCGAAAGCAAACCCGAATTCATTTTGCCGCCTGCGGCCGAGGATAATCACAATGTCAATGATTATCTGACCAATGAGCGCGGGATTGATCCTTTCATCGTATCGGTATTTGAAAAGTGCGGTATGGTTTATGAGGATGCCGATTATCACAATGCCGTGTTTGTCGGCTATGACAGAAACGGTATCAAGGACCGCATACCGAAATACGCCCACAGACGAAGCACTACCGAAAAACTGAGGATGGATGTTGCAGGCTCGGATAAATCATTCGGATTCTGGTTTGCACAGGAAAGCTCGGATAAGCTGATGGTGTTTGAAGCTCCGATTGATATGATGAGTTTTCTTTCTCTTTACTACGGCACTTCAAACTGGCCCAGCTGTGTTGCTCTCGGCGGAGTATCTCCGAAATCAATGATGAGAATGCTCGATGAATATCC
The DNA here is from genome assembly GCA_947165115.1 of uncultured Clostridia bacterium. GTDB lineage: Bacteria > Bacillota > Clostridia > Oscillospirales > Acutalibacteraceae > CAG-177. The sequence goes on along the minus strand of CAMUZD010000075.1, from coordinate 1,999 downwards.
GTTCATAAGGGATGTTTATCTCTGCCTTGATAATGATGAGGCAGGCAACAAAGCCTGCGAAAAGATTGCGAATGAAATCTGTGATGAATACAGCGTAACAAGAGTGGTTCCCGGCAAAAAGGATTGGAACGATGTTCTTAAGGAACACAACGCAAATCCCGACTTTGATATTATGCCCGAAAAGATAGTGATTTCCAGCTATGAAAAAGTCGGCGTAATCGAGATGAAGGATATCGAAACAAAGAATATCGATTTCATCTGGGAGCCGTATATAGCCAGAGGAAAGATAACGATTATTCAGGGTGACGGCGGCATAGGCAAAACAACTCTTGTTTCAAGAATTGTCGGCTGTCTGACATCGGGCAAAGCACTGCCGGGAATGGAATCCAACCCCAAGCCGATGAATGTATTTATTCAGAGTGGCGAGGACGGTTATGCCGATACAATCAAACCCAGACTGATAGAAGCGGGCGCAGATATCGAGAGAGTAAAAATCATAGATGAAAGCGAATATCCGCTCACTCTCGGAGATGACAGGATTTACAGAGCCATAGTTGAGAATAATGTTTCCGTTATCATTTTTGATCCTCTGCAGGCCTATCTCGGTGATGCCGATATGAACAGAGCAAATGAAATGAGAGCAATCTTCAAAAAGCTCTGCCGTGTCGCGGGAAAAACAAACTGTGCCGTAATACTTATAGGGCATCTCAATAAGAATAACTCCGCAAGCATTTCTCAGCGTTCGCTCGGCTCTACGGATGTATTTGCCGCCGCAAGAAGCGTTATTACCGTCGCAAAGATTAATAACGATAACGAGCGCAGAATAATGTGCCACACCAAATCAAACCTTGCTCCCGTAGGTAAATCCATAGAGTTTACTCTCAGCAGGGATGAAGGTTTCCTCTGGGGAGAAATGACAGATATGAAGATTGAGGAAGCAATCTCCGGCAAGCGTTCATCAGGCGATGATGATTTCAAGCCGAAAGAAAGCAAAGAGGAGCAGGCCATGAAAGCAATCATGGAGATTCTTAACGAAAGGCGTGATATCAAGAGCACAGAGCTTGAAGAGATGGTTACCGGTCTTGATATAGGAGTCAAAACCTATAAAAACGCAAGGGCACAGCTCACGGCACAGGGACTTATCAAAACCTATCAGTTATCAGGTTGTTGGCACACAAAACTCGCAGCAGCATAAGTCAGATGGCAATCTTCAGAGGGTGTTTATAGTACACCGAAAATGATTACCCTCTGGCACTCTGAAAAATATAAAAGCCGTAATCGGCAGAAAGGAGGCTGACAACTCAATGGCAAAGGACCTCAGAAAATTCTGCGAAGAGAACGGGTATCTCAGCAGAAAAAAGAAAGAAGTTGATAATGACAATAATAAACTTGAACCCATAGTTTATACCACAAAGCAAATGTCCCAGCTGCTCTGCATGTCGGAGCAGAGCGTTCGCAACCTTATCAAAGAGAATAACATTCCCGTTATTCCCGGCACAAAGAATGTTCTTGTAAGAAAAGAAACATTCGATAATTTCATAAACCAGTATTAAGGATGGCAATTCCTGTATAGATTGGAAGAAATTATTATGACGCTTTACAGACAAAAACCGCCTCTGTCGCAGACCGAATGAAAGGTCACGGCAGGGGCGATTTTTTTGTTTTCAGACCAATTATCCGTTTTTTATCCGTTTGCATCTGAAAAATCAAAATCTTAGCTTTGAAAACCCTTGAAAACCAATAAAAAAATTATCCGTGGAATTATCCGCATAAATGATAAATTTTAGCAATTTTTGCGATTTTTTGACAAAATTATAATCCCTTGTGAATCGCGGAAACCGTTGATACACAAGGGATTTGGTGGTCGGAGTGGCGGGATTTGAACCCACGGCCTCTTGGTCCCGAACCAAGCGCGCTACCATCTGCGCTACACCCCGTTTTCGTCAATTCGACACGCGTTATTATACACTTTACTTGCATAAGTGTCAAGTGAAAATTT
>CAMUZD010000074.1 GCA_947165115.1 uncultured Clostridia bacterium | reverse complement strand
TCTAATATCTTTTTTACTTCTTCTCCACATTCTGGATTAGTACCTGATTGATTGTTGCGGAGCAGGAGCCCTGACCGGGATTGAACGCGACATTATAAGTATTTGCCGTCCAGTGAGCGAAGAAAGTGCAGTCGGAGGTTATCGCAACCTTTGCGCCGTCTTCAATTCTGTAACCGCCGGTCTCCTGAGTGAACCAGCCGTCAAATGTGTAGCCCTTGCGTGTTACCGCGGGAAGTTCGTAAGTTGAATCGTATGTATATCCTCTGCTCTTTACGGAGCATTTTCCGCCCATGGCGTTGAAGCTGACATAGTAGGTTTCGGGATTCCAGATTGCATAGAGGGTAACGGGCTCGTTCTTTGTATATGTATCGCCTGCGAAATATGTCACTCCGCTGCCGTCGGGCTCGGTATTCCACTCGGTGAATTCATAGCCCGTCTTTTCGGGCATGGTATTGCTTATCGAATAGGGAATATCATAATATTTATAGTCATTTCCGGGAGGATTTGCACCCGAATTCGCATCGTAGACAACCGCATATTTATCCCTCTCCCAGATTGCGTGGAGAGTCAGATGCGCATCCGAATCATAAGCCTGGCCGGGAGCATAGCTGACGCCGCTGCCGTCGGCCTGAGTATTCCACTCGCTGAATGTAAAGCCTGTGCGCTTCGGGATTTCGGTGCCGAGTTTGAAACCACTCTGGCCGTAGAGGCGGACGGAATTCGCAGGCATATTCGAAACCGAAGTATTGTTCGGCAGATAGGTTATGTTGTATTTTGCTGTTTCCCAACGGGCATAGAGAGTGAAATCATTGACCTTGTCAACGATGGACTCGGCTGTTATCGGTTTATCCGAAGGCTTATCCTTACTCGGATACCAGCCCGTGAGATCCTTGCCTGTCTGCGTCGGTTCGGGAAGAGGACCGTATGGACTGCCGTAAGTTACGGTAATCACCTGATTGACATCCGTGCCGCCGTTTGAATCAAACGATACTCTGCTCTCGGTTCCCTTCCACTGGGCGTAGAGAGTCAGATCGGCGTTGGTCTGATAATTTGTGCCGCCTTTATAGGTTGTGCCGCTGCCGTCGGGTTTGGTATTCCAGCCCTTGAAAATGTAGCCGTATCTCGAGGGCTCAGTGCTCGAAAGCTTTACGGACTGCGTATAGGGCTTTGTCTGATTCGCAGACATATTCGATACCGCGTCAGCGCCGCTGTTTGAATCATAGATTATATTGTAAGTCTGCTCTGTCCAATTTGCATATATTCTTACGGTCGTGGATGACGCCATTCTTGTTGAAGAATCAACGGAATTGCCGTTGCCGTCCTCCCAGCCTGCAAACCTGTAACCGTCCCTGACGGGCACAGGCAGCTCACCGTAAGGCTCGCCGTATCTGACATTTATATATGAGGGCGAAACGCTGCCGCCTCTCGCGTCAAAATAGAGGCTCTTGGGCTGGCCCACCCACTGAGCATAGAGAGTCGCGCTCTCATTCGGAGTATAGACATAGTTATTCCTGTCATACTGAGTGCCGCTGCCGTCGGGCGAAGTATTCCAGTAATTGAAATCATAATTTGCCCTGTAGAGCGTTCTCGAAGTTATATTGAGTGTCAGTGAGTCAAAATGCTCCTTGGTCTGCGATGCGGGAACATTTGAAATGCTCTCGCCGCCCGCGTTCGCATTATAAGAAACAGTATAGATTCTTATCTGCCAATGGGCATAGACGGTCGCGTTTGTGCCTGCCGTGGTTGAAGCGCTGACCTGTGTTCCGCCCGAAGCAGAGGTATACCAACCGAGGAAATCATAACCCTCTCTGACGGGGACTGGCAATTCGCCGTAGGGTTCGCCGTCCGTTATTCTGCGGCTCGCCTCGCTGCAGGACGCAGTGCTCTTGCCCTGGGAATCGTTGAGGTCGAATTTTATCGTATATTCAACCACTCCTCCGCCGCCCGGAAAATAGTTGCTGAGATAGACCGGGCATTTGAGAAGATAATTGAACTGATTCTTAAGTGTGCTCTTTGATTTCGTGGCACCCCATCTGATATTGCAGGTGCCGTAGCTGTTGCAGTCCGTGAAGACTACGGTGTCTCCGCTAACCGCAAGGACATAGATCGAATGAAGATTATTCGTATAATTGAGCCTTATAACATCGCCCGCGCGGACATTGTCAATCGATGACGAGCTCGTGTATTTTGTCCAGTTCATCGGATTTGAGCCGACAACATCATAGCCGCATTCAAGAGCATATCCGTGGCACTGGCACGATGACCAGAAGTAGGGCCTGTTGCAATAGTTTGTGCCGTAGGCGCTGTGGTTGCATGGGGTGCCCGTGACGCCTTCGGGGTTATTCGCCGATGAGCCCATATGATTCCAATACATACCCGCCGGGAATTGCGCCTGCAGGGTAGAAAAGCCGATGGTGTCGGAAGAATTGCCCTCTCCCGAATCATGAGTGATAATCGGAATGTCACCGATAAACGCCGAGGCAAAATTTACATCGGAGGTGGTCTCGCACGTCGTAAGATTCAGCGTATAGATAAGCTCACCGTCTGTCATATAAGAGAGCAGACCTGCGCCGTCAAACCACATTGAGGTTATTCCTTTGCCTGAAAGAATCGCTTTTTCACTTGCGCCCGAAAGACTGTATTCAGTAATATCCCCAAGTGAAAGAATATATATTCTGCCTCCGTAAAGCGCAAAATCATCGATTTTATCCTCCGCCGCGATTACGGGCCTGCTCTGAGCGGTATCGGGATCTATTTCATAAATCACATTGTCGGCGCAGGCATAGATTTTTCCGCCGTAGGAGGCGAGAGAATCCACCGCGAACGAGGTGATATAATATCTCTCTGTTTCGCCAGGCAATCCTGCGTAAATCAGCGAATCCTCATCAAGAAAGAAGTATCTGCCGTTGATTGCACACTCTGTATCCGAATTTGAAAACTCATTTATATCCTCTGCGGAATAAGCGAAGGGCACCGCCGTAAACAGCAGTGTCAGCGCAGTTATCAAGCTTAAAACCGATTTGATTCTTTTCATCATTTCTCCGTATATTCAATTATGTATATCAATATTTGGTTCTCGTTGCAAACACTATACCCATTATATAGTGCATTCATTATATTATAACAGGAAAATAAAATCAATAATATTTTATGAATTTATTTTAAATGATTATTCCCTCAATCCTCCTCTTTCAGACATCCGCATAAAAACGGAATAAAAAAAGAGCAGTATAAACATACTGCTCAATGATTTATCTGGATTTGCTTATCAGATTGCGGAAGCAAGGAATGCGGTGAAGAGGCCCTTGAGGAAAGGCGTGAGATCAAAGCCGGCGGGCGCCGCTATCTCGCTGTCGGAAACGGTCAGGGAAATATTCTCGAAATAGGTATTCTGAACCGAATTCGTTTTCGCATCGGTTACATTGAGAAGCTTGAGATCATCGCCGATATAGCAGAATTTGCTTGTAACCTGAGCTCTGTCGTTGAATTCCTCAACATAGTATTCCTTGCCGTTTATTGTTTCGTTATAGCTTTTCTGGTAATCAAGAATGGCAAATGTCACGCCGGATGCTTTTTCGAGCAGAGACCATACGTCAACATTCGCAAGGCCGAGCCCGTCAACCTTGACATAGAAGAACGGGAGCATCGGCAGATATGCGTATGCGGTATTGTCTTTGACAACCACTCTGACCTTGAAGAATCCGGTATTGTAATCATAGGCGATTGAATTGCCCTTGATTTTGATTGTATCGGTCGAGGTGCCGAGAGCGGTATTGCCTGCGGTAAGGGTTACGCTGACCTCTTTCTTGGTCTTGATTGTGTCAATGAGAGTCTCCGTCTTGGTATTTGCGGCAAATGCATAGGCGGCAAACGCTGAGAGCATTATCGCTGCGCAGAGGATGACTGATATTGATTTTTTAACGCGTGTCATATTAATTCTCCTTTCGGTGATTTGTTTATCCGATATAGAAATTTTAACATAAAACCGGAAAAAAGGCAACAAAAACATTGAAAAATAATAATCAAGATAATATAATAAAGTTGTATTTTCGTGATTTACCTTGTTTTAAGGAATGTATTTGTATGAAAAAATTGAGAACAATCCCTTGCCTGTTTCTTGTGGTTACACTTGCTCTGCGTATTGCTGTGCCCGCTCTCGCATCGGGCGAAAACCCGCCTGAAGAGTTTAATATCTCAAAGATTGAGGAAATCCTTGAAAAAGCCGAAAACGAGGCCGAAGAGCCGGACGAGACAGAGGGCGGGAAAACATTCTATGTTGACGGTATAAACGGCGATGATTCCAATGACGGCCTGTCGCCCGAAAGCGCTTGGAAAACAGTAGCGAGAGCTCAGATAAGATATTACAAACCCGGCGATAAACTGCTCTATCACCGCGGGCAGGTTTTTAACGGCTATATGGTCTGGTCTTCAAGCGGCACTTATAATGAACCGATAACTATTTCCGCATACGGAGAAGGAAATGCTCCGCGGCTGACGCATAACGAAAACATGCCGGTAATCTCGCTTTACGGGCTGAGCAATTTCATAATCGACGGCCTCGAGATTACCGCTCCGAACGGAATCGGCATCCTGGTTCATGCGCAGGAGAAAACAAGCAGTTATATTACAATTCAGAACTGTGTGCTGCATGATGTTTTTAATAAGGAACTTTCGGTAAATTCTCATTCTTCAGAGTGCGCAATTGTGCTTGAAAACGATCTGAAAGACGGTCTTCTCAAATATGTGACTGTGAAAAACTGCGAAATATACAACTGCGATTTCGGCGCTCATGTTTACGGAATAAGCAGGGAGTGGAGCAAAAACTTCGAGACTCCGGAAAAATCATATAATTCATTCATCACTTTTGACGGACTGAATATGCACGATATCCGCTATGACGGCCTTGTGCTTCAATCCTGCCGCAAGACGACGGTCAAAAATTCACGCTTCATAAACTGCGCAGGCAGATGCTCCTGGGCATGCGCTCCGGTCTGGATTCATCATTCAGATGAAGTTACCGTCGAGCACTGTGAAATAGCAGGCTCGAAGAATCAGACTGACGGCATGGCAATTGACTTTGACGGAAGAACCACCAATTCAACATACCAATACATTTATTCGCACGACAACAACAGATTTATAAGAAACTGCTGCTACGATTCGCTCACGAGCAACAGAAACAATACAGTTCAATATTGCTACTCAGAGAATGACGGCGGAACAAGCTCCCTCGCCTATCTGCTGATGAATGAAGCTGAGTTTTCTCCGTGGTTCGCGAATTCAATGGAGAATCTGACTTTTAAGAATAATACAATAATCAATTCCGGCGCATTTGATTTCGGCGGACTGAGAGGCTCAACGGTGGAAAACAATGTCTTTGTAATAAAAAACGGCGGAGCGTCATTCTTAAGCTTCTTTTATGCAATCGGCGCCTTGTTTTCAGGCGTTGATATAAAAAACAATTCATTCAGCGGTATGGTTCCGCCCGTCGGAGCTAAAGAGAATGTTCTCTACAGCGATTCACTTATCGAGGGCGACCCGTATTCACTTATCAATCCGCAAAACCAACCCGCACACTCTGCCGGCTCAATCGGCTGCTTCGGATAAGGAGGAAATACAATCATGACAAACTATTTCAAAAACGCGAAATTCATCACGACAGACTTTGTGCCTTTTTCAAAGCGCACGAACGCCTGGGGCGAGCACAGACCCGCTCTCTATCAGCATACCGAACTCGTCCCTGAAGACGGTATCCCCTTCTATTTCAAAGATTTTGAGATTAAAAAGGTCGAGAAATCCGCGATTTATTTCACCGCTCTCGGATGCGTTGACGTCTATATCAACGGCGCAAGAATCGGAACGGGTGAGATGAATCCGGGCTGGACGAATTACAACAAGCGCGTTATGTATCTGAGCTATGATATTACCTCCGCTCTGAAAAAAGGCAAGAACAGGATTCTCGCCGTCACGGCACCCGGCTGGTATTCGAGCAGAATCAGCGGCGGTATTTACGGCTATAACTGCCCCTCTTTCGCCGCGAGCATCGTTTCGGGCGGAAAAGAAATACTCTTCACAGATGAAACCTGGTTTGCCGCCGTCGGCGGAGAGACCAGATTCTCGGATATCTGGGACGGCGAATATATTGACGCGAGATTTCCCTCATATGCCGAATTGAGTATTGCGGGCAAGGTTGTAAAAGATAAGAAAAAGGCAATCGTCTTTGACTACGAAGGCGAGATAACTCCGTTTGTCGGACCGGAAGTCAGGGAAAGGGCAAAACTCTCCGTCGCTCCCGCCTCGCTGACTGTCACCGACGGTGTGGAATACAACGGCACATACTACGGCAGGGCGAGCGTCTGCCTCAAGAATGCTACACTTCCGCTGACTCTGAAAGCCGGCCAGAAGCTGACAGTCGACCTCGGTCAGGAAATAGTGGGCCGCCTCGCGATAGAAGCGGCATCCTCAAAGGGCAACGAAGTCAAAATCCGCTACGCCGAGTTTCTCAATGACAGCGGCGATCCGGACCGCGGAAACGACGGACCCGAGGGCTCGGTCTATACAATCAATCTGCGCTCCGCACTCGGCAGGGAACACTATGTTTTCAGAGATAAAAACAAGGTCGAGTTCTCAACAAGATTCACATTCTACGGTTTCAGATACGCAGAAATCGAAACATATTCCAATATCACGATCAGTAAGATTACAGGCGTGGTAGTCGGCAGCGATACTGCGGAAACCGGCTCGGTCACAACCTCGGATAAAAATGTAAACAAGCTGATTTCTAACTTCTTCTGGGGTCAGAGAGGCAACTATCTCAGCGTTCCTACCGACTGCCCTCAGAGAGACGAGCGTCTCGGATGGACAGGCGATGCCCAGGCATTCAGTATGACCGCGGCTTATAATGCCGACGTATATTCATTCTTCCTTAAATGGATGCAGGATATGCGCGATTCCCAGAGCGAGAGCGGCGGATACGGCGACGTTAATCCGCGCGTTTCCTATTGCAACAGCGAGGACGCCTGCGCCTGGGGCGATGCGGGAATAATAATTCCGTACAATCTCTATATGATGACCGGCAAAACAAAGATGCTCGAAGAGCACTTTGATTCTATGGAAAAATATATTGCAGGGCTCGTCAGCAAATACGGTATGAGCGGTCCGGTTCCGAGATACGGCGACTGGCTCGCCTACGACTGGTGCGAAAACGAATTCATTTCATCCGCCTATTTCGTTCACGACATAGACCTGATGATTAATATGAGCCGTGCGCTCGGCAGAGAAGACAGAGCTCTGCACTATGAGAATCTCAGGAAAAAAGCTTATTCCTATTTCAAGAAAAACTTCCTTAAGGGCGGAAAGCCAGTTGAAAAGACGCAGTGCAACAAGATAATCTGTCTGGCATTTGACCTGCTGGATGAATCAAAGGCGGTTCAGGTTGCTGACGAACTTGAAAAGCAGATTAAAGAAAACGGA
>CAMUZD010000073.1 GCA_947165115.1 uncultured Clostridia bacterium | reverse complement strand
AGTATGCTGAACCTTTGCAATCTGAGCCGCGATTGCCGCCTGCCACTTGTCATCCGCGATTCCGAACGCTGTCACGCCGATACCGCTGCCCATATCTATATATTCTTTCCCTTTTTCATCAATGAGGATTGAACCCTTGCCCGAGACCACCTCTACCGGGAAACGGTTATAGGTGGAAGCAATATAGGCCTTGTCCTTTTCTTTCAGATTCATTTTGCGCCTCCGTTGAACATCGTGCCCGCGCCCTCGTTTGTGAGAAGCTCGATAAGAATTGAATGCGGAATTGTGCCGTTCATTATAACCACGCTCTTGACGCCGTCATCAATGGCGTCAAAGCAGCACTGAACCTTCGGAATCATACCGCCGGAAATCGTGCCGTCGGCATAGTATTTCTCGGCCTCTTCCTTTGAAATCTCGGGAATAAGGGTTGAAGGATCGTCCTTATCCTTTAGCACGCCTGCGATATCGGTCATCAGCAGGAATCTCTCGGCCTTGAGAGCGCCCGCGATTTTTGCCGCGGCGGTGTCGCCGTTTATGTTATAAGCGTTGCCCTCACGGTCGCAACCGAGTGTTGATATAACGGGGATGTAGCCCTTCTCAAGCAGGTCGATTATCGGCTGAGGATTGATTTTTGTAATCTCGCCGACATAGCCGAGTTTTTCATCCTTGACCTGAGCCTCGATAAGTCTGCCGTCCATACCCGAGAGACCGATTGCCTTGGCACCTTTCTCCTCAAGGTAATTGACGAGAGTTTTATTGACCTTGCCCGCGAGCACCATTTGGACTATATCAACTGTCTCTTTATCGGTAACACGCAGACCGTCTACAAATTCGGGCTCCTTGCCGAGCTTTGCCATCATATCGCTGATTTCGGGGCCGCCGCCGTGAACGAGCACGACCTTGACGCCGATGGTCCACAGGAGCACGAGGTCAAGCATGACCTGATGCTTAAGTTCTTCATTTATCATCGCGTTCCCGCCGTATTTGACGACCACGATTTTGCCGGTATAACGTTTGATATAAGGGAGCGCGGTAATAATATCATGGATGCGCTCGCTGGTTGTATAATCACTGCTCATATTCTACCTCTCAGGTCCGGTAATCACCGTTTATTTTAACATATTCATAAGTCAGATCGCAGCCCCAGGCAGTCGCCTGAGCTTCGCCGCTCTTAAGCTCTATTAGTATTTCAATATCTTTTTCAAGAAGGATTTCCTTTGCGAATTCCTCGCTGAATTCTATTCCGGCGCCGTCAACGCAAACGGGTATTTCGCCCTTCGCGCTTCTGAACGAAACATCGATTTTATTGACATCGACATCAGCTCCGCTGTAACCGATTGCGCATAAAACTCTGCCCCAGTTCGCATCAGCGCCGAACATCGCGGCTTTGAGAAGAGAGGAACAGATAACACTCTTAGCAACTGTCTTTGCGGTCTGCTCGTCCTTCGCTCCGCTGACTTTGCATTCGAGGAGCTTGGTAGCTCCTTCGCCGTCGCCTGCGATTTTGCGGCAGAGATTCATGGTAACGGTATTGAGTGCTTTCATGAACTCAGCGTAGTCTTTGCCGTCGGACATGATAATCTCATTGCCCGCCATACCGTTTGCGAGCACGGTCACCATATCGTTGGTGGAGGTGTCGCCGTCAACAGAAACCATATTGAAAGTATTCTTTATATCGCCCGAGAGCGCTTTCTGAAGCATTTCGGGAGAAATCGCGGCGTCGGTGGTGATGAATACAAGCATTGTTGCCATGTTCGGATGAATCATTCCGCTACCCTTTGCGATACCGCCGATTCTGCAGGCCTTGCCGCCGAGTTCAAATTCAACGGCAACTTCCTTTTTAACCGTATCGGTAGTCATGATTCCCTCTGCGGCATTGTCGCTTCCGTTATCGGAAAGGGAATCAATCAGAGCGGGAATACCATCTGCAATCGGTTTGATATCAAGCGGCTCGCCTATGACGCCTGTCGAAGCAACGACCACATCTTTTTCGTCGATGCAGAGCGCATTCGACAGCAGAGAGCTCATCTGCTCGGCGATTTCAATGCCGTTTGCATTGCAGGTGTTTGCGTTACCGCTGTTGCAGATAACCGCCTGTGCATAGCCGTCGGATATATGCTCCTTCGTCACAATCAGGGGCGCGCCCTTGACGAGATTTGTTGTGTATGTCGCGGCCGCCGAAGCTCTGACAGCGCTGTAAATCAGGGATAAATCCCTCTTGCCTTTATTCTTGCGGATTCCGCAGTGAATTCCGCCTGCGGTAAAACCCTTCGCGGCGCAGATGCCGCCTTCAATGATTTTCATATCTGCCTCCGTTTATACTCTCATACATTGAGCCCGGTCGTTTCATCAACGCCGAGGACTATATTCATATTCTGTATCGCGGCGCCCGATGCGCCTTTGCCGAGATTATCAAATCTTGAAACGAGAAGGATTCTCTCATCGTTTCCGAACACTCCGATTATCATATCGTCTCTGCCGCTCATACTGCCTGCCGATAGAAAACCGTTTTCATTCTCATCGCTGTATCGGACAAGCTCGCTGTTGTAGTATTCTTTATAAACTGCTTTGATTTCTTCCGCAGTGCCGTTTATATCTTTTGCAAAGAGCGGAACCGTCACTTCCATTCCGCTGTAATACGGAGCGACAACCGGGCAAAAGACGGGAGAATTCTCAAGATTGCAGACCGCACTCATCTCGGACAGATGCTTATGCTGCTGAGAAAGCCCATACATTCTCGGTGCCTCAAGAAGAATGTCTCTCTCATCCCATTCGTATTCGGCAATCATCTTTTTGCCGCCGCCCGAGTAACCGGTAAGCGAATAACATGTGAGAGACAAATCTTTGGGTATAATCGCTTTCTCTGTCAGCGGTGCGACAAGCGAAATGAATCCGCTCGCGTGGCATCCGGGATTTGCTATGCGCTTCGATGAAGCAATCTTTTCTCTCTGACCGGTGAGCTCCGGAAAGCCGTAAACCCAGCCGGGGCTGACTCTGTGAGCTGTCGAGGTATCGATGATTACTGTATCGGTGCCTTCTGCGAGAGCGACCGCCTCAACTGCCGCCGCATCCGGCAGGCAGAGGAAAGCCACATCCGCCGCCGCTATCGCTTCTTTTCGCGCCTGAGTGTCTTTTCTGTTTTCTTCCGTGAGTTTTATAAGCTCAATATCTTTTCTTTCGGCGAGGCGCTCATTTACTCTCAGGCCTGTCGTGCCTGCGCTGCCGTCAATGAAAACTTTTGTCATAATGTGCTCCTAAGTGAATAATATACAGCGATTATATAATAATATGCATAAAAAGTCAAGAATATTTGAATATTTATAAAAATATTTACAATTTTAATGAATATTATTGCCGACGGCGTCAATTATTGTGAAAAATATACATTATAATTGCAATCGGCGGGAAAATAATGTAATATATAAAGGGATGTGATAATATGAAAATTCTCGTTATTTCCGATGTTCATGCGAATATTTATGCGCTCAACGCCGTGCTTGAAAAGGAAGCTGATGCGGATAAAATCATCTGCGCCGGCGATCTGGTGAATTACGGCTACTTTCCGCATGAGGTCATCGAAACCTTCAGAAAGCTTAAAATACCGACTGTCTGCGGAAATCACGACCTTGAAATAGTAAGGAACGCAACTCTGAAATCAGGTGAAAGAGCAATCGGATTCACAAAATTCACGGTCGGAAAACTGAATAAGAAAGATATAGATTATCTCGCCCGCCTGCCCCGCACTCTCGACTTTGAGGCGGACGGAATCACCTACTGCGTAAGGCACGCATACAATACAATCGAGAGGAAGAATCAGTTTCTGCTCTCGGTTATAAACAAGGATTCCCTCAGGGCGTTTGACGAGCGCTGGAAGAGGTATTCCGCATTCCCCGACGCAGAGAAGAAATGCTTTATTCTCGGGCATTCCCACTATGCGAGCGTGTTTCATCTTGCCGATGACAGATTCGTATATAATCCCGGCACGCTCTACTATTCCAAAGGCCCGGACCAGCGCGATTATCAGAGCGCGACTTATATGATAATCGAGGATGGAGTGCCGTATTTCAGACATTGCGACTATGACAACACCGAAAACGCCCGCCTCGACAAGGAAACGGACCGCTTCGGCTCAAGCTGGAAGCCCGGAAAATAAAGAACAGCGGCAATCAGAAAATCCCTCTCTTATCTGAGAGGGATTGTTTTTTTACTCTTTTCGCAGATTACAATAACGGAAATTGTAAATATTCAATCCGCTATATATCCCCTGATAAATCTGCCCGAATCCATATAGTCATCGAGTTTTGAGTAGGTGACCGGGATTTCGGTTTTGTTGCTTCTGTTATAAACCTTTACGCCTTCGGGAATGTTTTCAATGGCGACTGTATGGAGGCCTTTGAAAATATGATGCGCGTTCCAGAAAGAAATCACTGCGTATTTTCCCCTTGAAAATTCCGCTTTGAAATCTTCGTATTTCGTGAGCTCCTTGACTTTGATATTGTTATCTCTGAAATATCTGCGCAGGGCCGAAGGCCATGTTCCGAAAAGGCCGGAAAACGAATTGCCGTAGGGATAAATCTCCTTTGCGACCTCATGAAGAGGGACGGGACTGCCGATAAGGCGTCGGAAATTGCAGGCGGCTATGATTTCACAGCCGTTATACGACATCGGAAAGAAGCCGTATCTGCAGGTCGCAAGCTTGCCCGCCCCCTGCCCGTTGAGCATCTTATCGCCGAGGTCGATGGTTTTATTCTTATTGTAATTTCTCTTTTCGAGCATATTATTCACCGTGTTCTTCAAGACCGCCGAGCTCTGCCCTCGATTTGAAGACATAGCCGTTATGTCTTAAAATATCGATGTCTGCTAGCGCCTCGCCGGTGCCCATAGCTACACAGTTTACCGGATCTGCGGCGACTTTTGTCTTTATGCCGAGTTTCTGAGTGAACATCTTGTCTATTGAGCGAAGCTGAGCAGTGCCGCCCGTAAGATAAATGCCAGATTCAAGTATATCGGCGGCAAGGTCGGGAGTTGTCTCCTCAAGCACGCTCCTTACGCCTTCAAGGATGAGCTCAAGCTGCTGGCGCATCGCGAGATAAATCTCGGTCGAGCTGACTTCAAACGTGGCAGGCATTCCCGTTATATAATTCTTGCCCTTTATTGTCATACCGAGCTCCACATCGCGCAGGATTGCAGAGCCGATTCTCTTCTTAATCATTTCGGCTGTCTTTTCGCCTATGACTATATCTCTTTCGCGGCGAAGCTGGCGGATTATTGCCTCATTGAGAGCATTGCCGGCAACCTTGATTGATTTTGAAATTGAGACACAGCCCATCGTGATTATCGCTATATCCGCAGTGCCTCCGCCGATATCAATAACCATAACTCCGCGGGGAACATCAATACCGAGACCTGCGCCGAGCGCAGCGGCAAGCGGTTCTTCAATAAGGCAGGCCTTTGCGGCACCCGATGCGGCGGCGAGTTCAAGAATCGTCTTTCGTTCAAGGCCCGTGACGGTTGAAGGCACGCAGACTACTACATTGGGTTTGAGAATCATATTCTTGCATACTCTCGCCAGAAGAGTCCTGAGCAGCTGACCGGTTGCCGTGAAATCAGAGACGACGCCGTTTACCATAGGCTTGACAACTCTTATGCCCGAAGGATTCTTTTCAAGCATATCATAGGCGCGCTGACCTATGCCGACTATTTTATTATCCGAATTGTATGCGACTGCCGAGGGTTCGGTCAGAACTATCCCCTTGCCCTCCATAAAAATCTTGACGCTCGTCGTGCCGAGATCGATACCTATATTTGTTGCAAGCATTATTTATCGCCTCTTTTCTTTGTGAGAGCCGCACAGATGCAGTGTATTTCCTTCGCTCCATACAGCCAGAGCATTTTTGAGCATTCGTTGAAGGTTTCGCCCGAGGTCGAAACATCATCGCAGAGCAGAATCACCTTATCCTTGATTTCTCCCGGATAATCCGAATCGTAGATGCCGGTGAGGTTTCCGCGCCTGAGATAATAATTGAGCCCGTGCTGTTTCTCGGTCTCATAGATTTTTTTCAGAATTCCGGGCCTGTACGGAATTCCGGTTATCTGCGATATTTCCTTTGCGAGCAGGGCGCATTGATTGAAGCCGCGCTCGCGCAGAGAATTCCTGCCGATCGGCACTTCGGTTATATAATCGAACTGCACGCCTTCAAATCTTTCGCCGATTGTCTTTGCCATTTCGGCGGCATAGGCCTTCGAATTCGAGACGGCGGAGCGGAATTTGAAGCGGTGAATGCCCTTTCGCAGTTCACCTTCAAAATAAAATGGCGAGGCTATTGAATTATAATAATTCGCCTTGTGCCCGCAGGCGCATTCCTTTTTCCCTCTGCCGCAGGACGGGCAGATAACACCTTCAATCCGCGGCAGTTTTTCAAGGCATTCATCGCAGAAGAATCTGTCGCCCGCAATCAGCTTGTCACAGCAGGCGCAATGCCTCGGAAACAGGGAGAATATTGCCCATTCTCTGAGTTTTTTCACCTTTCATCACCGAGTATAATAAAGTGTTTCAGCGCCGAATAACGGCTCTGCTTTTTATTGTTATTAACCATTTTCGCAACAGTATCGGCCGCACCGACAAGGATTATAAGCTCCTTTGCCCTCGTGACGGCGGTATACAGCAGGTTCCTGTATTGAAGATAGGGAGAAATACCTGTTACCGGAATCACGACCGCGTTGAATTCGCTGCCCTGGCTCTTATGAACCGTGACGGCATAGGCAAAATCAAGGTCGATGCTGCAGTCGAAAGGTATACTCGCAAGGCGGTCGTCAAATCTGATTTTAAGGAGCATCTCGCCCTCATCGATATCCTCGAGAATACCGATATCGCCGTTGAATATTCCCTGCCCCTCGCGGTCATCGGACTGCCACTCGATATTGTAATTATTTTTGGTCTGCATAAGCTTGTCGCCGATGCGGAATGTGCGCGCGCCGAAAAGGCGCTCTTTCTTTCCCTTTGCGGGAGGATTCAGCTTTGCCTGAAGGAGTTTGTTTATACTGACTGTGCCCGTTTCGCCTTTCTTTGAAGGGCAGAGCACCTGGATATCATCAAACGGCGAATAGTCATAAGCCTTCGGAAGTCTCTCGGAGCAGAGTTCGCAGACCGTTTCGCACGCCTCAGCCGGATACTGCCTGCTGATGAAGAAGAAATCCTTGTCGCTCCTTGATAAATCGGGCATTTCGCCCGCCACTATCGCATGGACGTTGGTAATAATCAGGCTCTCCATTGCCTGCCTGAAAACTTCGTTTAGCTCAATCACGGGCAGGCGCTGAGAATCAATCATATCATGAAGCACATTCCCCGCTCCGACCGGCGGGAGCTGATCGCTGTCACCGACCATGATGAGGCGGCATCCTATCGGGAGCGCATCGAGCAGATCTGCGAAAAGACGCGAATCCACCATGGAAAGCTCATCGACTATAACCGCCTGGGCCGTAAGG
>CAMUZD010000072.1 GCA_947165115.1 uncultured Clostridia bacterium | reverse complement strand
TCAATAAGTATAACTTCGTAACCTATATTGACGGCGTTGCGAGTGAACCTGTTCAGGTAACATATGACGCAGTTGTCAATGCACCCGCAGCTCAGACCAGAGAAGGCTACACCTTCGACGGCTGGTATTCCGATGACACTTATGCAGCCGACAAGAAGGTTACCTTCCCGTTCAATATGCCCGCAGAGAATGTTGAGGTATATGCACACTTCGTAATCAACACCTATACCTACACCTTCAATACCGACGGCGGCACCGAAATCGCTCCCATCACTCAGGAATACGGCACTGCCATCAACGTAGCGAATCCCGAGAAGGAAGGCTACACCTTCAAGGCATGGAGCCCCGCTCTTCCTGCAACCATGGGCGCAAGCAATCAGACCTTCACCGCAATTTATCAGGTTAACAAGTATACTGTAACCTTCATGAACGGTGATACAGTTGTCAAGACAGCTACCGTTGATTACGGCACTGCTCTTGAATCCATTGCACCTGCAACCGCATCCAAGACCGGCTACACCTTCACAGGTTGGACCTATGCTGACACCGATAACGCTGCATACAGCGGAACAACCGTTCCCGCATTTAACCTTGTAGCTAACGCTCAGTTCACAGTAAACAAATATGCTGCAGTATTCTATGCAATCGCAGGCGATACCGGTGTTTATACCGAGATTGACAATATCGAATTCGGTACCACCTTCACCGCTCCCGAGTGCACAGCACCCAGAGAATACTACAACTTCGTTGAATGGTCCGACGGCAACGGCAATACTTATAGACCCGGCGCAACCATCACCATGGATACCGAAGGCAAGACCTTCACCGGCGTATGGCAGCAGGATACATCCGCTTGCCGTGTTGAGTCTGTCGTAAGAGTTACCCAGGGCTACTATCAGCTCGGCGGCGCAAACTACGATGTAACTCTCGTTGCAGGCATTCAGCCCGACACCCTTATCATCTCCACTCCGAATGACGGCACATACTATCTCTCAAGAATTGAGTATGAAGTTGGCCGCACTCAGATGATCAAGAACATCAGAGAAGAAAACGGTAAGGAAATCTGGACAGTCTATCTGACTCTCGAAGAGTCCCAGAGCGACGTTTACGGCGCATACTGCGAAGTTGAAGGCGTTGAAGACAGCCCGTATATGTTCGGCGTAACCTATGATATCAAGGATGCAGAAGCAATCGCAGCTGACTTCCAGAGCGCCAGCATCAGCGGCAACACCGCAATCCGCGGCGATGTCCTCACCTGGACTGTTACCACTTCCACCAAGGTTGCATGGCTCAAGTTCGTCGGCACCTATACCGACGCTTCAGGCGCTGAGCAGGAGCTCATCACCTCCTACAAGGCCAGCAACTACAGAGACGGCGACGGCGTTGAAACCGCTAAGGTTACCGATGCTAACGGCGTCAGAACATGGGTAATCCCGATGATGTTCAACTATCCCGGCAACGAAGATCTCGTTGTTCAGACCTGGAACATCCAGTATAGATGCACCGGTTCCTCCGTCTGGGAGACCGGAGTTGTATCCGACGGCCATGACGGCTATGTCACCTACGCTCCTGTAGTAACAGTAGCTAAGAAACAGGAAGCTCTTGAGCCTGCAGTTCCGAACTATGAGAAGTATACTCTCGTAAGTGTTGCAACCGACAAGTCAAATGCTTCCATCGGCGATACAATCACCTTCACAATTAAAACTACTGAAGATGTTTCCAAGATCCGCATCGGCTTTGTAATCGTTTCCGACGGAACAGACAACGGCAAGACAAAGACCGCAACCTATCAGACAACTTCCAGCAACGCCAGCGTAAGTGATGATCCCGAAGTAGAAGGTCTCATCATTTGGACAATTACTTTCAAGGTAAACAAAGTTGCTCAGAACGGTGCGTTCGACGTTCAGTGCCGCGGCCTCAACTGGGGCGAAGCTCAGACAGCTACCGTAGCTATCTCAGCGTAAGCGAAACCGAACACACGGCATCCGGCATGACGGCGCAAACGCTTGAATATCAAGCAATCCGCCCGGTTGGATGACCGACAACCGGATAAACCACACAGCCCCCGGAGTTCACCTCCGGGGGCGATAATTTTATTGGTAATGAACAATCAGAAATCAGTAGTTTTGCCTGCCACAAGGGGAGATTATAAGGAGCGCTTTTAATCAACCCGCTTCCGTAGGGGCGGATATCATCCGCCCGCCCAAGGATATGCGGCAGCATCGTAAATATACCGCTTGCAGCCCTCTCCGGGAACGGAGAGGGGGCACGGCGAAAAGGATATAAGCCGTGACGGGTGTGGCGATTTCAAGGATATGCGGAGCATCGTAGGGGGCGACTACCCCGGCGCCCCGCGACCTGTCATCCTGAGCGAAGCGAAGGATCTCAATAAAACCCGTATTATCAAATAAAACCGCTCTGTATCTGCGATTCTCCTGCCTTCTCCCTCAGAATGACAAAATACGGTTAATTCTGTTACAAAAACAACAAAATCAGTGTATTCCCGCCTCTGTAAAGCTAAATCGCTTTACAGAGGCTTTTTGTGTTTCCGGCCCCTTTTTTCTCCCAAAATTCCCTGTGAGAAACAAAAACGCCCCATTTTTCCCCTGAAATCCCCTGAATTTCCCTGTTTTTCCCGTTTTGCTCCGCATCCGCCCTGAACGGCATTTTATTTCCCCGAAATACAAAAAACGGCGGAAAGTGAAAAATTGTGTGAAAAAAAACGATTATTTTTATCCTGACGCGCATCAAAAACGGGAGTAAAACTCACTAAATTGAAATCATCATTTTTGTATATTTTAAATAAGTAAAATTTTGTTTTTAAATTTTGTATAATATTTTTTAAATAAAATTATATATTTAATTGACTTAATTGCTTTGTTTATTTATAATAAAGGCGTGTAATAGTGCCCATCTACTACATGTTCAAATTTTCTTTAGGAGGGATTACTTTTGAACAAAGTAAAGAAAATCGTCAGCGTAATACTTGCTGCGGTTATGCTTATCGGCTTTGTTCCGAACACATTTGCTGATTATGTGTATTCGTCAGAAGGCACCGACACCTTCCATTACGACGGAACTAGCTCGGTAACCAACCCCACCCAGATTACGTTCGACAGCTACGAAACGACGGAGACTATTCGAATCTGCTCGCAGTCGAATAACCTCCTCAACGGCAACTATATCGTTGCCGCAAACAAATCGGGCCAGGCGCCCGTAACGGGTTCGTTCGTCAACTTCGCCTACGGCGTTGAAACACCGACGACTCCCGAAGTGGTATTTTATATCAGGGGTACGAGTAACACTTCCGCTGTCACGGGTATTTCAATTACCTGCACTCAGATAGCGGGCTACTCACAGCAGACTGTCACTTCCACGACAGGCACATCAAATGGCACACCTTATATCAGATATTCCATGCCGTTCAAAGTTGATAAATCCTGGTCCGTCACTGCCGGTCCCAGCAGGATTGTTTTCACAATCACCTTCAACTTCGCTGGCAAGGAATATGTCGGCCATGCCTACACCACCGCCAAGTATGTCGTTCGTCCGAACGGTTTGCTCCGTTTAGGTCAGTGGGATGCTGCAGGTAACGACGGCGGACAGAACAAGAAAAAGTGTTTCGCGCATGTTTCTCAGCTTTACTGCGCGCAGTCCGTTCCCGGTTTCGCAGGCACCGGCGGCGACCACTCATATTTCGATTACAATATAACGGTAACAACGGGCAACGCTATCTCGGGCGGTGGATGGTCCGATACCGGCAAAGGCTCTGTTATTGTTCAGGCCGATGCAAATAATAATAATGATATCGGCGGCCTTGCTTGGTTCAGAAACGAATACAAAAAAGCCGACTGGATCACCTGGGACGATGGTTGGTTCTCTCAGAATCCGGATGATGCCGAAGCGAAATACAGACCCAGATCGGCTAACGGTGACTGCCCGAGGACAACGGTTTATGTCGATAAGTCCTATGACCATCTCGGCACCGGCACCGCAAACGGCAAGACCAACGGCCTCAATATGAGACTTGCATGGAAGACCACCGATAAGGGTGGCAATTACCCGCAGCAGGTTGTATTCATGGAAGCTCTCGCTGTCAGAAACAGCTCGACCATCCAGGGTGAGAACTATGTTCTCGGTGGTTCGACTGCCAGTGTCGGCAACGCAACGACCGGCACATGGACAGTTGATCTTACTCACGTGTATCATGACGGCTCAGGTTACAACAACCTCAGTGCCATGAACACTCAGGGCAGAAGATCGGACGGCACCGGCGGCTATGTCAACGCCGACGGCGATACACTGGGCGCTAACTTCGTTATGCATACCTTCGGCGGCACGGGTGCTCTCACCAGCGGAACAATCTGGTGTATTGATTACCTTATCAAGTCAACAAAATGCACCACGCTTCAGGATGACCACTGGCTGAAGTCAACCAACTCCCTTCAGGTTCAGTTCAACACCTACGATACTGCGACTCTCCGCAGCATCCTCAATGCCATCGATAACGGCACAGGCTTCACCTATAACAACACCACTTACGCGGGCAAGGGCGCTTTCCCGCAGAGCTGGATGTATACCGGCGGCTGGTCAACCTTCGAGACAAAGTATAATGCTGCAAAAGGTATTATTGCCGATTTCCAGGTCGATCAGAGCGCAGTCAATACTGCAACCAGCGAACTTGTTTCCGCTTATAACGGTCTTACCGGTTATCAGCCCACAGGTCAGTTCTATGTAAAGCATGTTCTTTACGGAACCTCCACAGAGCTCGTTCCGAAGCAGACCTTCCAGTATGAAGGCACATGGGCAAGCCACGGCAACACTCCGATCAAAAACGGCGCAGCGGTTCAGCTCAAGGCTCTTACCGATATTCAGGGTTATGTCAGCGTAGGTATCACCACCTTCACCGGCTCCGTATCCTTCACTACCGACGGTGCGGTCCTTGCCGATACCAACAACACAACCTACGGCGATACAATCACCTTCTACTACAAGCCCGCCGATAAGATGCTCAATATCTATACCGGCAGCTACGGCTTCGATACAAGCGTTCAGCAGACAAGGCAGTTCATTTATTCGGATACCATCACAGCGGGAACCGACCTCAATGATCTGAACAGCACTCCGAACTTCTCCTCATTGAAGCAGGATGTAATCGATCAATACGGTCAGCCCGATCATACCAACTATGCAGGTATGTTCACCACCCAGGCCTTCACAGGCTCACCGGTTGACGGTATCAACGTTTCGGGCGGCTCAGCATCATGGACAATGCCTTTCAGTGAGACCGATCTTTACATAAAGTGGGTTGCGAAACCCGTCCGCCTCAAGGTAGTCACTTCGGCAGCCACCGAGGAGCTTGTCGGCTCGGCTGTAACTCCGACCATGACCTTCGATATCGACAACGGATATCAGTTCTCATCGGTCACCTTCAATCAGCCTTCCAATCCGCCGACAGTTTCGGGCTACATCTTTGAGGGTTACTATAAGGATGCGGCTTATACTCAGCCCATCACCTCATGGCCCATCGAAGCGGACTATGACGGCAACTGCGATTACGCGATCGTGGACGGCACCGGCTCCAACTCCGGCCTCGGCTTCGTAACAATTTACGCCAAGTATGAAAACGTCAACAACAGAATCGTCTTCGTTCCCGGCGTAAACGCCACTCTCGAAAACACCACGACTCACGGCGGCTACACCGTCACCAATAACGTTCTTGATTTCTCGGCTGAGATTCAGGGACACTCCTCCATCAATATCGACTTCCCGACTCCCACAAGAGAAGGCTACTACTTCAAGGGCTGGACTCTTCAGGACGGAACGGCGATCACCGGCTGGACAACGGGCAACGCCACAAACGGCTACAATCCTGTTTATATTGATGATGAGAATCTCTACGGCGGCACTCACCCGCAGGTCGGCAGCACCGGCTTCATCGCTTACGCTCAGTGGGAAGCGATGCCCATCGAGATTACATTCCTTCACAATATCCCCGGCACTGAGACAAATAAGATGAACTCCAAGAACATGGCGGGCACGAACTACTACTATCATCTGACCGTTCCGGCAGAGAGCGCAGTAGGTTCAACCCTTCCTCCCGAGCCCAGAAGATACGGCTATGTATTCAACTTCTGGAAACTCGACGGTATGGAGTTCAGCGCAAACGGAAATTATCCTTCCCATGACGCAACCCTGATTGCGGACTGGAGCAACGCGAACTCAATCGTTTACGGCGACCTGACAACCTATGTCAGCCTCGGCGGCAATGATACGGCAGCCGACCTTCAGCATGCTCCCGATACTGCAACCACTCCTGTTGCGATGAAGGGCGATACCGTCAAGATCAAGTTCAACGTCGGCGGTAAGTTCTTTGCGGGTTCATCCTCCTGGATCTTCGTTTATGATAACGACTTCTTCGAGGAAGTAACCGGTGTCGATGTTGTCAGACTCAATTCCGCTAACGGATTCATCCAGGCAATCGGCGGCGCTCAGTTAAGCGTTCCCGATGCAGCTCTTGTTGAAAGCGCTTACGCAGGTGCTATGGGCACTGTAACAGATCCTTACAGCGGCGCGACGATTTCCAACCCCGGCTATATCCAGGTAATCATCGATCCCGATCTTGACAATATGAACAGCTACACAACTCAGAGCTTCGACTATCCCGACAAGACTCTGGTTGAAATCACTCTCAAGGTCAAGTCCAACACAACAAAGACTCAGGGTTCATTCTGGCTTCCCGAGCAGCTTGTCAGAACCGCCGACAACCTCATGGGCGATACCTATGTAGCATACTCTGCTGCGTCAAGATCGCTTCAGCAGGTTCAGACAGACGCTGTCGGATATGATATGTATCCTGTTACCACGGTCAATATTCTCAATCAGACAAGACCGACCACAACCATTACCGCGGCTCTTCCCACCGAAAACGGTGTAACGCTCGGCGCCTTCGCAGACGGCACCACAGCGAGCAAGACCTTCATCGGCGCGGCGGATACCGAGATAGCGGTTACATACACCACCAACAACACGACCTACTATGATGATGCATCCGGTCTTACCAATCCGACTCAGGGCAACGGATTCCCCGAGCCCACGAGAACCGGTTACCACCTTACCGGCTGGGCAACCGCTGCGGATCCGACCGATACTTGGGGCACCATAATCGATGATCCCTCAAGCTATGATGACATCGTAGACGGTAACATCTATAACTACGCGAGCGCCGCGCAGGACGGCAAGACCTATATTGCGCAGTGGGCTCCCGATGAGTATGAACTTCACTTCTATCTCGACAGTTCGATGATAACTGAAGTTTACGGTTCACCCGTTTCGGTTACTTATGACCAGACCGGCGCGGACTTCTATACTCCCGATCCGGACGGCTTCCTTCCTGACGGCTCAATCCTCGTAGGCTGGATTCGCGACGGCGACGCAGCAACAACCGAGAATATAGTTAACTTCTCAAATCAGGTTGTTGACGGCAAACAGCCCTATGTAGTTACCGGCGATGACAGCTTCTATGCATGGATCAAGCAGGCTCCCAAGGAA
>CAMUZD010000071.1 GCA_947165115.1 uncultured Clostridia bacterium | reverse complement strand
GTCCAGGTCAAACTGAGTGTTTCTTCAGGTTCAGGCTCAGTAGTTACCTCAAGTTCTCGCTCTTCTCCGGCTTCTATTTCAATCTCATCCTCGCCGAGTTCGATTGTCAATGTATAAATCGGAGAGAGAAGAGCTGTTATTGTAAGGTCATGAGCAGGCATAATCTCAGGAATATCCGAATCCCATCCTTTGAATCTGAAACCATCTACCAGTGGATCTTCAGGAGCCGATATTTCCGCGCCGTATTTGATCATTTCGCTTGTTTCTTCACCATTTACAACAAAAGCAAGCTTATACGATTTTTCAACGAATGTTGCATAGAATGTCATATCGTATGCGGGCATAGTTTCGGGAACTAAAGGAGTCCAACCTGTAAAGATATACCCTTCCTTTTCCGGAACTTCGGGCTGAGTAACAGCCGAGCCGCAGTCATACTGCTCTATTGTCTCAACACCATCAACAATCCATGTGACATTAAATTTAAGAGCAGTCCATGTAGCCGTAAATTCAAGATCCTCGTCAGGCATCGTCTCAGGCACCTGAGGAGTCCAACCCGCAAATACAAAGCCTGCTTTTTCCGGATTTGCAGGTCTTTCTATCTCTGCTCCTTTTGCTACATATGTTGTGACGCTACCGCCGTCGTAAATCCAATCGATTTTATGCGGCGGATCACCCCATCTTGCATAAAAAGCCAAATCATGTGCCGGCATACCGTAGTATTCATCAAGTGATTTACCATCAGCGTCATACCATCCATCAAATACATATCCTTCTTTGACAGGGTCAGATGGGTATTCGATATTACTGTCGTATACAACTTCTGTACTATAATACTCTGTCCCGTCGACATAGAAGATGACCGGATACCTAACCGGTCCGAACACAGCTTCAGCTCTGAGATTGGCATCGGGCATTGTTGTGCCGTCATAAGCATTTCCGGTATCGGCGTAATAATAATCCCAACCGTAGAAAATATGACCTGCCTTCCATGCATCAGGTTCGTAATTGCTAAGGTTCTCACCCACAATAGCAGTTACGGTATTTACTTCTTCACCGTCATCGTAATCAATGGAATGCTCACGTGGCGGATAATGAATCCATGCATGTGTATGAGTTCCATCATAAAGAAGATAATCAACTGCCTCAACGATTATTGTGTTTCCTGACATTTTGGTTATTGCTGCCCAGTCTGAAGGTGAACCGGAATAGTAAATATCCGTAAGATTTTCACAATTTAAAAATGCGTTTGTAGTGATTCGCTTAACAGCAACAGGAACGGTGATGTTTTCAGCGGATTTTAAGCAATATAATATTTCTTCTTTTTCGGGAGAAGAAAAAGCTAAACAGCCGTCATAGTAACTATAAACTTTATCAGCACACCATGGACTTCCGGCGGCATCACCTGAATAGAAGAGGACAGCATTTGTGAAGAAAAAAGCCATATTGCCAATGCTTGTAACAGTGCTCGGAATGACAACATCATTCAATCCTGAACAATAATAAAACGCTGTTGCGCCAATGGTGTTTATACAATCAGGTATTGTAATATTTGTAAGACCCGAACAATAAGCAAATGCAGCTCTTCCGATAGCAGTAACGCTTCCGTCAGATGGAATCACACTGTTACGGCATCCCAAAATCAAGGTTTGACTGCTTGTTTCGATAAGACAATTTCCGGATGAACTGTAGATTTCGTTTTTCTCTGAAACACTTATCGTTTCTAATGAACTACAACCGGAAAAAGCGCTATCACTTATGCTTGTTATATTATCGGGAATGTTGAGGCTATTTAATGTTTCTAAACTATAGAATACATCGTCCTTTATTTCTTCAATCCCGTAAAAATCGCTTTCCTTTAACTCAGACACAATTTCATCATTTATAGTAAGCGAGTTAGCATATGAAACTGGATTTGAGTAACAATCCGCAAAGTAAATACTGCACCAATCAGCAATAGTGCCCGTGTAAATTACGTTTTTTAAACCAATACAACTGCCGAAAGCACTTTCATCAATAGCCAAAACGCTTTTAGACACAGTTATTGTATTTAAACCGGAACACCAATCAAATGCATCCTTTCCTATGCGGGTTACGCTGTTCCCGATTGAAATCTCTTTAATCTTAGAGCAGTGAGAAAATGCATAGTCTCCTATTTTTCTGACGTTGTTTCCTATTACTATATTTTCAAGGTTGGAACACTTCTGAAATGCATACATTCCGATTTGTGTTACCGAATCAGGAATAATGATGTCTTTCAACATAGTACAATTTGAAAATGTTTGTTGTTCAACTAAAGTTATGCCTTCTGGGATATTAATTGTAACAAGTTTGCTGCAATTATTAAACGCACCGAAGCCAATACTAGTTACGCTATCTGGAATGCTTAATGAACCCAGATTTTCACATCCACTAAATGCAAAAGTTTCAATTGTTTTAAGAAGGCTAGGCAATGTAACTTGTCTTAGATTTATGCAATCATAAAAAGCACAGGCTCCGATATTTGTAATATCATTGCTCATTATTACTTTTTCAATTCTTTCAACAAATGACAGCCAGGGGATGTCAGAAGAAGAATAGCCATTCATCTGACCAGAGCCATCCAAAGATAGGGTTTTTGTACTTTCATTATACTGCCATACAATACTGTCACCACAAGTACCGCTTGTGGTATCATCTGCATTTGCCTTTATTTCAAATATCGTGCTAAAATCCGGAAAATGGAATTCGGGGAATCTAAGCCCCACAAACCCGTTCAACGGAGCTATCCCAAGCATCATTATCACACAGAGTGCCGTTGCAATAGTTTTTTTAATCGTCTTACGCATTATTTTTCTCCTCCGATTCTGCAATGCTTTCATGTCATTTTTAAAAACAATCAGTTAATATGAATACAATCACTTAAACATCCTTAATTGTTGATTCATTTCTTTGTTATCTTTTTCGATATAACCTAAAGTGTTTTGGCAAATCACAATCAAGCGATTATTTAATATAAAATAATATATTCCTTGCGTCTAGAAAGGAAGATTATCTTCAATATCAGTTTCATCATTGTTTTCGTTTTCAGAATCCTTGATTTGCTCTATCTTTTCTATAAATGTAAGTATTTCACAGATTATCTTTACAGCAAACATTGCTTCAACTTTATTGAGAATTTCATTTGGATGAGCGGCACTTTGATCGTTCCTGATTTCGTTATATTTATCAAAAATGATAATTGAGTTTTGAATCGCTACGACTGAGAAATCAGAGTCAAAGTAGTGATTTGTTTTATACCAATTTTTAAGTTTTCCGGCCAATGAATGAATTGGTAATTCTTTTCCTTGCTCGTCATGTGTATCAATACTATGCTTGCTCCAAATTCTTCTTAAATACTGCGTTGAGAAATTGTGCAATCTATCCAAAGCAAGCTCGGGAGTATTATGTCTACAATTTCGTTCAATATCTTCTTTAATTGTTTTAAACGTTTCACCTTCAATAACCGGAATAACTACTGAATTATCTATCAGACGTTTTTCTAATTCTCGTAATGATTCATATGTTATTTCTTCGTGTGAACTCCAGTCCCAATCAGAAACGCTCAAATAATAGTCAAGCATTGTTTTTAATAGACAACCAACAGTATAATTATCACATTCATCCCATATTTTTCGAATACATTTTTCCTGTGACATATTATATTCTGGGTTTTGGTAGATATCTATTCCCGTTGCTTCCAAAATAATGTTTCGCGTGTTTGTTTTGTTATATCCCTTTTTCAGGAAAATAAAAGCATATCCACCTTCTATTCCGAAGAATTTAGCCATTTGTTCTTTTTCAACATAAGTCAACGTGCTCATTGAGTTTCTCCTCAAACAGATAATTCAATTACATAATCTCAATACAAGGGTATCTATTTTGAAATCTTAGATTAGTTTTAATATTTCAATCATTGCTATTTCCCATTTTTTATCAATCAGATTGAGATACACTACTCCATTTTAAATATATTATAACATATACACATATTTATTTTCAATAAAAACATATAGATTAGATGCGGACGAATAGCAACAATAACAATTTCGGGAGAGCATGTTTTTCATCCTATACAAAGTTATATTTTGCTGCCGCAATAAAAAAGAAGATTTTTCTGAAAACTATTGATTTTTATCTCCAAATTGTGCATAATACGGTTTGGAGGAGATTATCATGATTTTAACAACATCTATGCTGATCGACCAACTTAAAGATTTCAGCGATCCATCAGGAAAGATTATGCGAATGAAGGCAAACGGTGAACTGTTTCAACTCACAAGAGGTTTCTATGAAACCGACGGTACTGTCCCCGGATACTGTCTTGCAGGCGTAATTTTCGGACCGTCGTACCTTTCATTTGATTATGCACTGTCTGTTTACGGACTGATACCCGAAACGGTTTATACTTACACATCTGCCACATTTGATAAAAAGAAAGCAAAAAAATTGAGCAATCATTTCGGAAGATTCACTTATCGTGATGTCCCTTCAGGTGTATATCCGTTTGGTATAGTAATAAGGGAAGAAAACGGATATATTTATCAGATTGCGAGCCCTGAGAAGGCTCTTTGCGACAAGTTATATACCATGCCACCGGTTACAAGCCGGCGTGACATTGAGAAAATGCTTTTTGAGGACCTCAGAATTGACACATCGGAATTTACGAAGCTGGATTTTAACGGCATTTTGCAAATCGGAGATATGTATCATAGTAATAATTTGAAATATCTTCAGAAGTATCTGCGGAGGAATATTAAATGAATACTGTAATAACGGAAATGCTGAATAAATATAACGCAGAGGGACTTGCCAACAAGAAGAACGCAGTCAAGGAAATCGTTCAGGAGATTGTTCTCTGCGGTCTGTCTCGCGCCGGATTCTTTCAGAAAGGTGCGTTTTACGGCGGAACCGCGCTGCGTATATTTTACGGTCTCGACCGTTTTTCAGAAGACCTTGATTTTTCGCTTATGATGCCGGATGAGAACTTTTCTTTATCCGATTACTTCCCGACTTTGAAAAAAGAAATCGCATCATACGGACTTAATGTGGAAATCACAGAGAAAGAAAAATCAAACAGAACTGCGATTCAATCCGCTTTTCTGAAGGGCAACACAAAAGAACATATGCTTTTGTTCTATGCTTCCGACCCGTCAATCGGAGGCATTGCCGGCAATGAAACAATCAAAATCAAGTTTGAAGTAGATACTAACCCGCCGGATTTTGCAACCTTTGAACATAAATACCGCCTGCTCCCTGCTCCTTATGAGGTTGCAATTTACGATATGCCGTCGTTGTTTGCAGGAAAAGCGCATGCCGTAATCTGCCGCGCATGGAAAAGCCGCGTGAAAGGCAGAGACCTCTATGATTATGTTTTTTATCTTTCACGCAGTGCAACAATGAATACAGACCATTTGAAGGCACGGCTTGTTCAGTCGGATGCTTGGGGGGCAGAGGATCCTTTCACAATCGATGATGCAAAAAAGCTACTCTGCGCCCGCTTTGACAATATAAACTATGCGCAGGCAAAAGAGGACGTTCTTCCGTTCATAAAAGATAAGGCATCGCTCGATTTATGGAGCGCAGATTTCTTCAAACAGATAACGGAGAATTTGAGATAGAGGAATAACGATACTTATAATAGGGAAAAACGATGAACAATTCTGAAAGGAAAGAATTCTGGGATGCGTTGTGTAGCATTCACGACGATGGGGCCGATAATATTCGAAAATTGCTTGCAACTATAAAGATGCCGGACTACTTGTGTAGATTTCGATCTGTAAGCGAAAAATCCCTGTTACAATTACAAGATAATAAACTGTTCTACTCCTCGGCAGATTATTATGATGACCCTTTTGACACCTTTATCCATGTTGATCTTGAATACATCAGAAGGTGTCATGCGGTTATCAGTAATCTTCTGTATTCAAATAACCAGGTTTTTCTTAACGAACTCAACATGCTGGCACCTATAACAGATCTAAGCGGTGATCAATTCATTGAAAAACTGAAAGAGAATCCATTAGATTTAGAGAGCTTCCCTGATCGTATAAAACATATTAGAACGATTATTCAAAAGAATCTGTTTTCAATATGCTTTTGCGAAGATGTATTGAACGAGACCCTTTGGCTCAAATATGCAAGCAATTACAAGGGATTTGCCTTGGTTTATGATATTAAGGATGAGAGCGCTTTTTTGTGCGGGAAAGAAGAAGTGTGCAAAAATTGTTGTTCATCGTATGAAAAGCCTTCTGTGTATCCTGTATACTATACTGATAATGCATATAACGCAACACAGTTTGCCTTGGCCTGTCTGCTGTGGGAAGAACACTTATCTCCTAAGATTTCGGAATTCAGTTATAAAGCTGTAATGTGGGAAGCGGAGCGTGTTTCCCTTGTTAAAAAGAATTGCCATGAATATGACCGGGAATGGCGTATGATTCGTCCATCCATGTCGCCGAATCGCACATGTATTAAAATGAAGCCATATAAAATCATATTAGGGCTCAGAATGCCTGAATATGCAAGGGCACTGGTTATCTCAGCTGCTAAAGTTGCAGGAATCAGCTGCATTGAAGAATTGTATATCAATAATTCCGATCGCTTGGATACCAGAACGATTACAGGTACATAAACAGCTTCATTACATCAAGGTTTAATAAACATCAGCCACGGGCAGCCGTGGCTTTTGTCATATATATATATAATCAATATGAAAGGTGTGATGCGTATGATTGTATGAAGCAGATTTGGAAATCAAATAAAACAAAAAGGAGGTAAAAACTAATGATTTCCAAAGAAACATTCGACAAAATCCAGGAATACAAAGAAATCGGTTTTTCGGTTCTGCGGGTTTCAAAAAAGCTTGGCATCTCATACAACACGGCATACAACTGGTGGAACAAAACCGAAGCCGACTACAACGCAAAGCAGAGAGAGCATGAGCCGGTCCTGGACAATTACCGTCAGTTTGTGATCGAGTTGCTGAAAATCTGCCCGCAGATGAACAATACGCTGATTCTGAAAAGAGTGCGGGAGTCGTTTCCGGAGTTTGATGTTCCCGACGCATCCTTTTTCAGGTATGTCAAAAAACTGCGCGATCAGACGGGGCTTCAGAAGCCGAAGAGAAGAGGTGCGATACGCGACGAAGTTCAGCCGGGATATGAAGGCCAGGTTGATTTCGGTCAGTATGTTATGAAAAATATGTACGGCATCAACACCCGCATATATTTTTTCTGTATGGTTCTGTCATACAGCCGCATGAAATTCGCATATTTCTCATCGGAGCAGTTTGATGCAAAGAAGACAATCGAGGCGCATAAATACGCCTTCCGGTATTTCGGCGGCAGACCGCAGATGCTGGTTTACGATCAGGACAAGACCATAGTCATATCTGAGAATATGGGCAATGTCATATTCGTAAAAGAATTCGAGGACTACATCAACGACACCGGTTTCAGCATTTATCTGTGCAAAGGTTATGACCCGCAGACAAAAGGCAGGGTTGAAAAAGACGGTGACCGCGTGAAGCATGATTATCTCG
>CAMUZD010000070.1 GCA_947165115.1 uncultured Clostridia bacterium | reverse complement strand
GATACCGCCAGTGGTATATCATCTGCCTTATCCCGATTTTCGCGCTGACAGTCCTTTATTTCTGGGTTCCCAAGGGCTGGACGGTCCGCCAGATGACAATGCTCAGATACAGCGTCGCCGTCTGCCAGACTGTATTCAACGCATTCAACAACCTCGGCCAGAACGTGGCTCAGGTTATTTCCCCGAATCACAAAGAGAAGAAAACAGTTGCCACCATCTGGCAGCTCTCCTACTATCTCGGCTACGGCGGAGCATACCTCGGCACCTTCGTTTACGGCCTGTTCAGCGATGACAAGAACAAGATGTATATGACTCTCGCGATTGTCGCCGCCATCGTCACCGCGTTCGGCAATCTCATGTGCGGCCTCTTCTGCCATGAGAGAATCGAACTGCCCAAGAAGGAGAAGGTCAAGCTCTCGAAGCAGATGCTCACGCTCTTCAAATACAGGAACTACCGCGCCTATCAGTATATCGGCTGGGCGAATGTGCTCGCGGCTCTCGGTAAATTCTCAACCCTGCTTGCCGCGATTACGGTCGGCTCCTCGAAGAACCTGCTGCTGACTATCCCCACAGCCGCCGGCACGGTGGTCGGAAACCTTATCACTGCGAAGATTTCGAAAAAATACGAGCCCACGAAGCTGCTTAAATTCTGCGGCCCCTATTCGATGATTTCGGCAGGCGTCCTCTTCCTCATCTGCTTCATGGAGGCGAGGATGGGACTGATTTTCTTCAAGGGCTGGAACAGCATTTTCTTCTATGTATTCTATTTCCTCTTCGGTGTCGGCATCGGAGTTCAGGAGCTCTCGACTTCGCACTTTGCCGTCGAGTACTTCGACTATCTCGAGTGGCAGACCGGCGAGAGACTCGAGGCCGTACAGGGTATCGTTCCCGGCTGGATTACGACAGGCCTCAATTATCTCAAGGAACTCGCGATTCCCTTCCTCATCGCCTGGGTCGGCTATCCTTCCTCCAAAGAGGGCGACCTGGTCGAAACAATGCTCAAGCGCCCGCAGGCCGAGTATATGAAGACCTGCCTGTGGCTGCTCGCTTTCCTGCTCTTCGGCTACGCGCTCGCGAATCTTCTCAAGGCGCTCATCCTCAAGTTCTTCTACAATGTTGAGGGCGAAACCAAAGAGAATATGTATAAGGAACTCGAAGTCATGCGCGCAGAGCGCCGCGCCGAAAACCTTGCTCTTGCAGGCGTGAGCGCCGATGACGCTGCCGACGGCTCGGCTGAATAACGGATACTCGGGGAGGGTTAATCAATGAAATTCACCAAGAAAATTATTGCTCTGCTGCTCGCTCTGCTGACCGTATCGGGCCTTTTCGCGTTCCATGCGAGCGCGGGTCTCGATGTTGACAACAAGCCCGCAATCATCATCGGCGGCGCAGTCAATGTCCGCGAAAATCCGGGCGAGGATTCGCAGAGAATCGGCGGCCTGACCTACGGCAAGATGGTATTTGTCACCGACACGGTCACGGCCGACGGCAAAATCTGGTATAAAATCAACTATGAGGGCGCAAACGGCTACATTCTCAGCACCTATGCCGCCCTGCTGAAGGATATCGGCATGGTGAACGCGGGCGCCGTAAATATCCGCAAGGAAGCGTCCGAATCGTCCGAGAGAATCGCCGGCCTCAGCTACGGCAAACCCGTCTGGATTATCGGCGAGGTCAAGAACGGCAGCGACACCTGGTATAAATTCCTTTACAAGGACGGCGACACCTACACCAACGCCTACATAAAATCGAACTATGTCGGCATCATGGCGCTGCCCGAGAGCTTCTCGGCAAAAGCAACTTACAAGAACGATATCACCGTCTGCGCATATTACAGAAACGTGCCCGTGGGCTATCAGGTCATAACCGGCACGAATACGCAGGTCGCGGCAGAGGGCGCGGCTGAATTCTGCGGCATTATGCCGCTCGGAAATCTCGAGGACAGCCGCCTCGTCACGCTCAGAATCTACGACCCGTCGGGCAACCTGATGCTGCAGAAGGCGGTCAGCATAGAGGTTGACAATTCCTTCTTCGGCAAAATCATCGCCTTCTTCGGCTTCATCTTCAACGGCTTCAAATGGGGCAGCCAGAATGTTGAAGTGAGGTAAAAGGTTAATAATTAACAATTATTCCGCAGGGACTTCCTGCGGAATTTTTGTCTATTTTTCCGAAAAAAGCAAATTCACAAATTAGTTGTTGACATTTAATGAAAATACATATAATATAAATTAAATTAAAATGGAAGGATATCGGCTGCTTTGGAAAAGATTACGGCGAGGAACAATGACAAAATAAAATATGCCTGCTCGCTTGCCGCGTCGGCTTCAAAGCGCAGGGAGAGCGGGGAGTTCCTGCTCGAGGGCGCGAGGCTCTGCGCCGACGCCGCGCTGAGCGGAGTTGAAACGGTGCGCGCGTTCTTCACGGCGGATGCCGTTGCGGATTACGCTGAATATGTTTCGGCGGTCGAAGGCGTCTGCGGCGAGTGCTATGAAATCTCCTCCGAGGTCGCGCTCAAGCTCTCCGATACGGGCACGCCCCAGGGCGTATTCTGCATCTGCAGGATGAGGGAGCATCCGATTGAGTCCCTGTCCGCGGGCGGCAGATATCTCGCGCTCGAGAATATTCAGGATCCTTCCAATATGGGCGCGATTTGCAGAAGCGCGGAGGCTCTCGGGCTGGACGGTCTGATTATCTCCGGCGGATGCGACATTTATAATCCGAAAGCGCTCAGGGCGGCCATGGGCTCATCCCTGAGACTGAATATACTGACCTGCGGCTCTCTCGCGGAATTTCTGAATAACGCCGCCGGTTTCCTGCGCCTCGCGTCGGTCCCCGATTCGTCGGCGAAGGATATAAGGACCGTCTGCGGGGAAACGGCGCGCGGAATAATCTGCTGCGTCGGCAACGAGGGCAACGGCCTGAGCGAAGAGGTCATAAGCGCCTGCGATGAAAAAGTCACGATACCTATGCAGGGCAGGGCGGAATCGCTCAACGCCTCAGCGGCGGCCGCAATTCTTGCCTGGGAGCTGAAACGATGAGCGAAGCAAAATACTGGGTCTGGCTCTCGGAAGCTCTCGGAGCGGGCGCAAGAGTCGATGAAATTTTCGGCGCGTTCTCATCCCCCCGGAGCATATATGAGGCGGGCAGGACGGAGCGCGCGGTTTCCGGAGTATTCTCCAAAGCGAAGCTCGACCGCCTCGACAATACGAAGTTATCAGATGCCGAAACGCATATTGAAATATGCAGAAAAAACGGCTGGAAGATATATACACCCGATGACGGGGATTTCCCCGACGATTTAAGAAATCTTACCGATATGCCGCTTGTGCTTTACTGCGACGGCGATTTATCCCGTATAAAAGACAGGCTCGCAGTCGGCGTGGTCGGGACGAGAAATCCCACCTATGACAGCGTCGCGATAGCGAGGCAGTTCAGCGCCGATATGGCGAAATGCGGAGCGGTCGTAGTCAGCGGAGGCGCTCTGGGAATAGACTCCGCCGCCCATGAGGGCGCGCTGGAGGCAGGAGGAACGACGGTCTGTGTGCTCGGCTGCGGCCTCGGAACAAAGTATCTGATGCAGAATGAGCCGATGCGCCGCGAAATCGCGAAGAGCGGAGCGGTCATTTCCGAATATCCGCCTCTGAGCCCCGCGAGCGTGAGGACTTTTCCGGTGAGAAACAGAATAATTTCGGGGCTGAGCAAGGGCGTGCTTGTGGTCGAAGCCGGCGAAAAGA
This sequence comes from uncultured Clostridia bacterium, assembly GCA_947165115.1. Lineage (GTDB taxonomy): Bacteria > Bacillota > Clostridia > Oscillospirales > Acutalibacteraceae > CAG-177. The sequence goes on along the minus strand of CAMUZD010000070.1, from coordinate 3,836 downwards.
GCGGCTCGCTGATTACCGCGAACGCCGCGATTGAGCAGGGCAGAGAGGTTTTTGCCGTCCCCGGAAGCATCCTGAATTCATCATATAAAGGCGCGAATACACTTATCCGCGACGGCGCGACCGCGGTCACCTGCGCGGAAGATATACTGAAAACATTCGAATATATGTATCCCGGCTCCCTCGATTTATCGGGGAATTCCGGAAAGCTCCCCGAGGGCGAAAAGCGCAGGGGAGACAAAAAGGTCAATTCAAGGAAACCGCTCCCCGCGGATTATGACGCGGACGCGGCGAAGGTATATAACCTGCTCTCGCACGAGCCTCTTCATTCCGACGAAATCTGCGCTGAGACGAATCTCCCGCCCTCAAAGGTGATGGGAATTCTCACTCAACTCGAGCTTGACGGCTTCGCGGAGCAGACGGAGGGTAAGAATTATATCCTCGCATGAATTTTGTTAAATATCCTTTCACAGGAGAGAAAATATGAAACTGGTAATTGTAGAATCGCCTGCAAAGGCAAAAACAATCACAAAATATCTCGGCAAGGGCTATGAGGTCGTCGCCTCGAAGGGCCACGTCAGGGATCTGCCCGACAGGACTCTCAGCGTTGATGTCAGGAACAGATACGAGCCCAAATACGAGATAATTCCCGAGAAAGAGGCGCTTGTGGAGCAGCTTACAAAGAAGGCACACAAAGCCGACGCCGTCTATCTCGCGACCGACCCCGACCGCGAGGGAGAGGGAATCTCGTGGCATCTTGCGAGCGTGCTCGGCCTCGATCTGAGCAAGCCCAACAGAGTCACCTTCAACGAAATCACGAAGAGCGGCATCAAGGCGGGTATGGATAATCCCCGCAAGGTCGATATGGACCTTGTCAACGCCCAGCAGGCGAGAAGAATTCTCGACCGCCTGGTTGGCTATACCCTGAGCCCGTTCGTTTCCCAGAAAATCAAGCCCCGTCTCTCGGCGGGCAGAGTGCAGAGCGTCGCCCTGCGCCTGATAGTTGACAGGGAAGAGGAGATAAGCGCCTTCGTTCCCGAGGAATACTGGAGCGTCGAGGCGAAATTCGCGACCGAGTCCAAGAAGGTATTCAAGGCAACGCTTGATTCCGATGAAAAAGGCAAAGTCAAAATTGCGAACGAGAAGCAGGCGAAGGCCTATGTCAAGCGCCTCGAGGGTTCGGAATTCGAAATCGGCTCGGTAAAGAAGGGCACGAAGAATCAGAAGGCGGCCCCGCCCTTCACCACCTCCACCCTTCAGCAGGAGGCGTCAAAGAAGCTCGGCTTCCAGGCTTCGAGAACAATGCGCGCCGCGCAGGAGCTCTATGAGGGCGTTGAGCTGAGCGGTCTGGGCAGCATCGGTCTCATCACCTATATGAGAACCGACTCTCTCCGCATCTCCGAGGAGGCGCGCGCCGAGGGAACGAAATTCATCAGAGAGAATTTCGGGGACAAATATGTTCCCGAAAAGCAGAATTACTATAAATCGAGAGCAAACGCGCAGGACGGCCACGAGGCAATCAGACCCTCGACCCCGTCAATCACCCCCGATTCTGTCAAGGATGACCTGACAGCCGACCAGTTCAAATTATACACTCTCATCTGGCGCAGATTCATCGCCTGCCTTATGGCGCCGTGCGTGATGAACACGACCAAGGTTGAGATTATTTCGAGAAAGCCGGGCGAAAAGGACAGATTCTGCGTGCTCAACGCCTCCGGCTCGACCGTCAGATTCGAGGGCTTCACAAAGGTCTATGAGCTTCCCGAGGAGGCGCTGACCAAGAACGCCCTGCCCGAAATCAAGCCGGATGAGAAGCTCAGACTCAGGGAAATCACTCCCGACCAGCATTTCACCCAGCCGCCCGCAAGATACACCGAGGCCTCACTCATCAAGGAGCTTGAGGAAAACGGAGTCGGCAGACCGTCAACCTACGCTTCGATTATCTCAACGATTACGGGCAAGGATTATGTCGAGCGCAGGCAGAAGCAGCTTGTCCCGACCGAGCTCGGAATCGCAATCACAAATCTTCTTAAAGACAAATTCCCCAAGATAGTCAATACTAAATTCACCGCGCAGATGGAGAGCGACCTCGACGAGGTCGGCAGCGGCAAGACCGATTATATCGCGATGCTCGACGAATTCTATCCCGAGCTCAAAGAGGCGGTTGATAAAGCCAGGGAGGAAATGCGCGGGCAGAAGATTCATCTCTCGGATGAAGTCACCGACGAGGTTTGCGAAATCTGCGGCAAGCCGATGACCGTCAGAAACGGCAGATTCGGCAGATTCCTCGGCTGCTCGGGTTATCCCGACTGCAAGAATATCAAGCCCTTCGTTATCGGTAAGGGACTCTGCCCGAAATGCGGCGGCGACCTGGTTGAAAAGCGCTCGGGCAAGGGCCACGTCTTCTACGGCTGCGCCAACTATCCCAAGTGCACCTACGCCTGCTGGGACGCTCCCTCGGGCGAAACCTGCGAAGTCTGCGGCAAGGCGATGCTCGCTCCGAAAAACGGCAAACCCTACTGCAGCAACGAGGAATGCGAAAATCACAAGCACACAGTAAAAAGAAAGACCTATGGCAAAAAGAAAGGTTAAGATAATCGGCGGCGGCTTTGCCGGATGCGAGGCGGCGTTCGCGCTCGCGAAGCGCGGAATAGAATCGGAGCTTTACGAAATGAAGCCCGTGAAATATTCCCCCGCCCATTCGAGCGAAAATCTCTGCGAGCTCGTCTGCTCCAATTCCTTCAAGGCAATGCGCCTTGAGAGTGCGGCGGGCATGATGAAGGCGGAGATGAAAATGCTCGGCTCGCTCTGCGTTGAATGCGCCGAAGCGACCGCCGTTCCCGCGGGCGGAGCTCTCGCGGTTGACAGGGAGAAATTTTCCGCCCTCGTCACCGAAAAGATAAACAGCAACCCTCTTATAACCGTTATCCGTGAGGAAGTCACGGATATTCCCGAAGGCGACGTGATAATCGCCGCAGGTCCGCTCGCGAGCGAGGCGCTCGGAGAAAAAATCAACGCTCTCTGCGGCGGAAACCTCAGCTTTTTCGATGCCGCGGCGCCTATTGTCACGGCTCAGAGCATAAATCTCGACAAGGCTTTCATGCAGTCCCGCTACGACCGCGGCGAGCCCGACGACTATATCAACTGCCCGATGGATAAGGAGCAGTATGAGGCGTTTTACGAGGCGCTGATTTCCGCAGAGAGCGCGCCTGTTCATCAGTTTGATAAAAGAAAAGATGTCTATGAGGGCTGCATGCCGATTGAGGTCATGGCCTCGAGAGGGAAGGATACGATAAGATTCGGCCCGATGAAGCCCGCAGGGCTCACGGACCCGCACACGGGCAGACACCCCTGGGCAAATCTCCAGCTGCGCAAAGAAAACCGCGAGGGCACGATGTATAACCTCGTCGGCTTCCAGACCAATCTGAAATTCGGCGAGCAGAAGAGAGTATTCTCAATGATTCCCGCGCTTGAAAACGCGGAATTCGTGCGCTACGGAGTTATGCACCGCAACACCTTCATCGATTCCCCGCGCCTGCTGAATTCCGATTTTTCGTTCAGGACAAGGGAAAATCTGTTCTTCGCGGGGCAGATTACGGGAGTCGAGGGCTATATGGAGAGCGCGATGTCGGGCATTCTCGCGGGCATAAACGCGGCGCACCGCATCCTCGGCAGGGAAGGTTTCATCCCGCCCGCCGATACGATAAGCGGCGCTCTCGCAAGATATATTTCAGATGAATCAATAAAGAATTTCCAGCCGATGGGGGCGGCTTTCGGCCTGCTTCCGCCGCCGGAAAACAGGATAAGGGATAAAAAAGAGAGGTACGCCTTTCTTGCGG
>CAMUZD010000069.1 GCA_947165115.1 uncultured Clostridia bacterium | reverse complement strand
GGAGGATTAAAAAATTGAAGAAAAAGAATACTGCGGCGGCAATCTGTCTTGCGCTCGCGATTCTGACCGTGATTGCGGTTATTGTTTCGGTCACTCTTCACCGTTCGGTACCTACCTTCACTTCTCCTGATTCGCCGTCCGGGAATGTCCCCGCGCAGACAAAATCCCGCTCCGCGAACGTAAATATTGATAAGCTCGCGCAGGATCTGTCAAACCTGAGCAAAAAAGAGATTACGGCGGACCTGCTTTCAAATCTCGATAAGGAACAGCTGAATTCTCTGAAAACCGCTGCCGAAGAGGGGAATTATACCGATTCGCTGTGGCACGAGCTGACCGGATATACCCTGAATTCGCTGATTGATAAATATATTACTCTCGCAAGCAAGGATCTCGGCAATAACGGAAAAAATGAATTCACTCTCGGCTTTACCGGCGACATAAATTTCACCGAAACCGGCTATGTGATGACTCATGCGAAGAATATGCCGAACGGCGTGCTCGACTGCATTGACGAAACGTTTCAGGAAGAGATGCGCGCGGCGGATATACTGCTCGTGAATAACGAATTTTCCTATACAAACCGCGGCGCACCGACTCCCGGCAAAAAATACACGTTTCACGCGAATCCCGAATATGTCAGATACATGGTCGATCTCGGAGTTGACCTCGTCTCGCTCGCCAACAATCACGCGAGCGACTACGGCCCCGAATCCTTTGAGGATACGCTCACGACGCTTAAAAGCGCTGGCATTCCCTGGGTCGGCGCGGGTATGAATTATGAGGAGGCCTCGCGCCCCGCTACGTTCATCATAAACGGCTACAAGGTCGGTTACCTTGCCTGCTGCGGAGTTGAATCGCCGATCAAAACGCCGGTTGCGACTGCGGATTCCTACGGAATTCTCGGTTCATACGACGACGGCAGGGGAATGGAAGAGGCAATCCGCAAGGCAAAGACGACCTGCGACTATGTAATCGCATATCCGCATTGGGGAATCGAGAGCACTACTTCGCTCACAAACGCACAGCTTGCAAACAGCAAAAAGTGGATTGACGCGGGCGCTGACGCCGTTATCGGCGGCCATCCGCATATTCTGCAGGGTTTTGAATTTTACAGAGGCGTTCCGGTCGTATATTCGCTCGGAAATTTCTGGTTCAATACCCGCTATCAGCCGACGGGCCTGCTTAAACTGATTATAAGCGAAGACGGAATGAAAACCGTTTTTGTTCCCGGAATGCAGGCGGGCAGCGAAACTCACTATATGTCCGATCCCGCATCCCGCCGCGCCCTATATAATAAACTTGAAGGCTATCAGCCCTTCAACAAAGTCAGTATCGATGACGACGGCGTGATAATGGAGAATAACTAAGGAAAAAAACCATGATTAAAGATTTAATGTATATTGAATTAAAGACGGGTTATCATGATGACGGACCCGCCTGGATAGGTTATGTTAAAACCTCAAAAAGCTATAAAACCATATACTTCAACAACCATGCTTTTCAAAAATTCAACAGCGGTTCGGGTAACTACGAGGATATCGAAAACGGTGATGAATACTGGATTTCAGGAATCAAAAAGAATGATAGCAACAGACACTGGAGCGGTCACGGAAAGATTATGGTTGACAAAAGAGCAGTCAATGAATTAACTGAAATAAAAGGATTGACCGCTCTCCCCGCAGATGTTTATGAAATAATTGATATTGAAGACAATTTTCCTGTTGAAAGAATAAATAGATTATTAAACGAAAAAGAACAATAAAATTCAAAAGACAAACTGTTATTTGCTAAAAGAGAATTTATTATGAACAGAAACAATCCGACAAAAAACCGGCTTACAGGTTACGGTATTTTATTTTCTGGAATACTGTGCTTTGCCCTGGGATGTTTCTTAAAAAATACATCTCATAAAGACACAGCCGGTTACGCTTTATGCGCCGCAGGCATTATCATCTGTATCATATCAACAGTATGGATGATCAGAAAAGTCAGATGCCCTTACTGCGGAAAACTACTGCATCTTAAACTGTTTTATTCCAACAGAACATGCCCTCATTGCGGAAAAGACACCGATATCTGAAATAATATAACCGCCTTCTTCAATGAAGGCGGTCCTTATTTTATATTCTCCTGTATTTTTCCTCAATTCTCTTGAGGATTGTCGCTGATGAAATCTGCGTGATATATACCTTCTGCTGCCCGTCTTTTTCACAGACTACAAAGGATTTCGGCAAATCGGTGCTGTAATCCTCGATTTCACCCGCCTTTGAAGCCTTTGATAGATAATCGTTGGTTATTGCGGCGGTTGATTTTGCGACCGTGGTCGTATCAAGGTCGAATATACCTATTATTTCATCGGTTTTCACGGCTTTTTCAGCGCTCAGATAAAGATACATCAGCCGATTTCCTCCGCATTTCCGTTTTTTATTTCAAATATTTTACCCTTTTCTTTTCTTAGCAGAGTGGACGGCTCACAGCAGGTTATGAATACCTGACGGTTATCAAGATAGTTGAGAATAAAGGTCTGGCGTTTTTCGTCAAGCTCGCTCATTACGTCATCGAGCAGCACAACAGGCGCCTCTCCGGCGGTCTTCTCAATCATTGATGCCTCGGCAAGTTTGAGAGCGAGGGCGCAGGAGCGCTGCTGACCCTGCGAGCCGTAAATCTTCGCATCGCTGCCGTTGATTTTAAGTATCAGATCGTCGGCGTGAGGGCCCGCGGTGGTATAGAGCTTCTTTATATCCGATTCCCATGATCTGTCGATATTCGTGCGCAGTTTCTTCGCTATATCTTCAATATCAATGTTTTCGGGTGAGAAATCATAGTAGAAATCAAATGTCTCCCTGCCAGAGCTCACTTCGCTGTAAATCTCCGAGGCGGTTTCATTGAGCTTTTCAACATAATCGAGGCGGTATTTGACTATCTTTGAGCCGAGTTTAATCAGCTCCTCTTCCCAGGGCTCGAAATAGAATCTGTTTTCCCTGCTCTTATCGCCGAGTTTTTTGAAAAGATTGTTTCTCTGATTGAGCGCGCGGATATATTTTGACATAATCAGCGCATAATTCGGCTTCATAAGGCTGAGAGCAACATCGAGCAGCTTGCGGCGCTCCGAAGGGCCGTCCTGAACTATTCCGAGAGTGACGGGCGAAAACACGACCGCATAGAATGAACCCATAAGCGCGCGGGGGGATTCCTCCTTCACGCCGTTGAGAATCAGCTCTTTTTTCTGATTGATTTTCAGCTGGGCGCTCTGCTCCCTGCCGTGAGAAATGAATTTTGTCTCGATTTTTGCTTCGTCTTTTTCTTTTTTTATCAGCTGGATATTCTTTCTCGCCCTGAAGCTGTAAAAGCCGGTCATCATCCAGATACTCTCGATGAGATTGGTCTTTCCCTGACCGTTTTCGCCGTAGATTATATTCATCTCATCGTGAGGCACGATATGGGCCGCCTCAATATTGCGGAAATCAAAAGAGGAATGGTCAATAATTTTCATCTTCCATTCCTCCTTTATGTTAAATTACATTATATATTGTGTTGTTGAATTCCACGCTGTCGCCGGGTCTCAGCTTTTTGCCGCGCTGAATGCAGATTTCATTATTTACCTTCACTTCGCCGTCCTGCACGACTATTTTTGCGTGCCCTCCGGACTGCACTGCGTCAACAAGCTTCAGAAAAGCGTCAAGGCGTATGAATTCGGTGTCTATTTTTTTATTTACCTGCGTCTTTTCTGCAAGGCGGACCTTAATCTTCATTCTTCAGCCTCACGGGAAGGATAAGGAAAATGAAGCTGTCGCCTTCGCTCGGAACAACGAGAATCGGGGCAACCGGGCCGTTGAGCATGATTCTGACCTTATCCGTGTCGCAGACTCTGAGCACGTCGAGCATATATTTATTATTGAATCCGATGGTGCAGTCGTCGCCCTGAATTTCAACATCGAGCTTATCGCTCGAAGCTCCGATTGAAGCATTACTCGAAAGAGAGATTGTATTATTCGCAAATACGCACTTTATGGGGCTCTTGAGGCGGTCTGCGAGAATGAGGGATGTTCTGTCTATACTCTCGAGCAGAGCCATTGTATCGACGCTGACTACCGTCTTTGTCGAAGAGGGGATTGCCGATTTATAATTGAGAAAATCGCCGTCGAGCAGGCGGGAAATAATATCATAGCCGCCGACCTTGAAAATGATATGTCTCTTGGCGACCGAAATGCTGACTTTTTCTTCCGCGTCGGAGAGAAGTTTCATTACCTCATTGAGAGTTTTTGCGGGAACTACAAATGAGAGAGCTTCGCCCGAATAATCAATATCCTCATTTCTTATAGCAAGGCGGACGCCGTCAACCGCGATAAGACGGATATGATTTGTCTCTATTTCAAATTTTACGCCCGTGTGAATAACTTTTGCATCCTTGACTGCTGCTGAGAATATGGTCTTTTTAATCATATCCTTAATAAGCGGCTGACTGAGTTCAAGATCATAGCCAGCAGTAATTGAAGGCAGCTCGGGATATTCCTCGGCGCTCATACCGATAATCTTGGTCTTGAATTCACCGCACTCTATCTCGGCAATCTGTCTGGCATCCGAATCGATATGAACGGGCTTGTCGGGCAGCTTTCTGATTGTTTCGCTGAACATATGAGCATTGACTACCACCTTGCCCGCTTCCTCAATATTGCAGGGAATGGTCGTGGTGATTCCCATTTCAAGATCATAGCCGGTCAGGGTAAGCGCTCCGTTTTCGGCAACGAGAAGAATACCCTCCACCGACGGGAAAGCGGTTTTTGCCGATGTGGCTCTCTGGACTATCTGGCAGGCATCGGATAAATCAAATGAGTTACAAGTAAATTTCATAAAAAGACCTCCGGTTATTCAATCAAATAATAAATATATATAGTTATAGTATTATTAGTAGGGGGCGTGAAAATGATGTATAACGCTTGAAACCCTTGATAATACTGAACTTTTAAGCCGTCATTCATCAACGGCGCAATTTGAATGAAATGTCAGGACTGTGAATGAATCAAAGCCTGTTGCAAAGAGTGAATTGAGATGAAATAAAAGTGAAAACTTGGGTAAATCAATCTTTCACTTGTCTCACGTGAGAATAATGTGAATTCAGCTTTTTGAGTTTTTATCAAACAAAGCATTCACAAAGACGGGTGAAATGAAAGTTTATAACTATATGTCTTTCCGGCCCTCAATCGCCCTGATGAGAGTAAACTCATCGGCAAATTCAAGCTCCGCGCCGACGGGGATGCCGTAGGCAAGGCGGGTGACTTTTATTCCGAGCGGTTTGATGAGCTTTGAAATATACATCGAAGTAGCTTCGCCCTCAACGGTCGGGTCAGTCGCCATGATAACTTCCTTCACGCTGCCGTCGCCGAGGCGGGCAATAAGCTCCTTTATGCAGATATCTTCTGGGCTGATATCGTTCATCGGGGAGATTACACCGTGAAGCACATGATAGAGCCCTGCGAATTCGTGGGTTTTTTCAAAGGCAATGACGTCGCGCGGGTCTTCAACCACGCAGATTATGCTTTTATCGCGCTCTTTTGAGGAGCAGATTGAGCAGACGTCGTCATCCGTGAAATTGCAGCAGATTTTACATCTGTGAACGCTTGAGCGCGCGTTGTTTATCGCATCGATAAATGAATTCACTTCATCCTTATCCATATCGAGGATGCGGAAGGCGAGGCGCTGAGCGCTCTTTCTGCCGACCGAGGGGAGAGAAGCAAATTTATCTATCAGATTTTCGAGAGAAGGTGTGAATCCGGCCATCAGAAAAGACCGGGGATTGAGAGGCCGCCCTTGGCCTTTTCCATACCCTGCTCCATAGCTTCGGTTGCCTTGCGGATGGATTCATTGGTGGCGGAGATGATTAAATCCTGAAGCATTTCGATATCGTCGGGGTCGACTATCTCGGGTTTGAGAGTGACAGCGGTGACTTCGTGAGCTCCCGTTACGGTGACTTCAACAGCGCCGCCGCCGACTGATGAAGTGAATTCGGTCGCCTCAATCTCGGCCTGGACCTTCTCCATATTCTCCTGCATTTCCTGGATTTTTTTCATCATATTGTTTGCGCCGCCCTGGGGAGCGCCGGGAATCCTTGCCTTCATATACTCAATCTCCTTCGCTGTTGAATTCGTTGATTTTGCTTATCATATTCGCAAGCGGGGAATCATCCTTCTTTTCTTCCTTATCCGCTACGGTATTGATTACTATCTTGATGTCCCTGCCCGTGATTTCAACGATTGCCTTCTTGAGATCCTTATAATGCTGCCTGTCGTTGTCCTTCGTGACAATGAAATCATAGAGCGCGGGATGTGCGGTCTTGATTACAAGCTTGCCGTCCTTGACCGAGGCGGTCGTATCGGATAACAGACCGTAAAATACGATATCCTTCTCGCCGATTTTTTCGATTATCTCGGGCCAGTCGACAAACGGACCGTCTTCAAAACCGGAAAGAACGGGCACTGTCGGTTCCGCAGTTTTTTCCGCTTCGGGAGCGGATGAAATGACGGGAGGAGCGATGGGCTTTGACTTCTCCTGAGCCGCCTCTTCTTGATTTGTTTCCTTTACGGGCTCCGCAGGCGCGGGAGTTTCTGTATTTGATGCAGGCGCAGATTTGACCGCAACGGCGCCGCTCAGTATCTGATTTATCTTTGCCTCGAGTTCAGCAATTTTTGCATCCGTATCCGTGAGGCTGACTGTTCCGCCGTTTGAGGCGCACATTCTGATAACCGCGGCCTCAAACTGGATTCTCTTATCGGTCGCGCCCCTGAGAGTCTTTGAGGTGCTGTTGATTATATCAATGCATTCGAGAATTTTGGATAATTTGAATTTTTTGGCTTCCGCCTTGTATTTTTCAAGCTCGCTTTCGGAGCAGATAATAAGTTCCTTGCAGTTGTTTACGCTGAGAGCGACCATAAGATTTCTGAAATGGTCTGCGAGGCGGGAGCAGATTCTGTCAACATCGCAGAAGCCGTTGTAGAGTTCATCCACCAGCTGAAGCACGGCCGTGAAATCGCGCCTCGCCATGCAGTCGGAGAATCTGAACATATATGAATTATTCGCAATACCCGCAACATCGCTGACGGTGTTCTCATCGACATTTTCGGTCACGGACAGGCATCTGTCCATAATCGAGAGAGCGTCGCGCATACCGCCTTCTGCGAGATTAGCTATGAGGTTTGCGGCCTCGTCGGTAATCGTGACTCCTTCGCCTTCGGCAACATACTGAAGGCGGCGGACTATCTCGCCCGCGGATATTCTCTTGAAATCAAAGCGCTGGCAGCGCGAGAGAATGGTCGCCGGCAGCTTCTGAAGATCTGTGGTCGCGAGGATGAATATAACATGGGCGGGCGGTTCCTCGAGAGTTTTCAGCAGGGCGTTGAACGCGCCCGTTGAAAGCATATGAACCTCGTCGATGATATAGACTCTGTATTTCGCCGTCGCGGGCAGGAAATTCGCTTCCTCGCGCAGGTCTCTGATATTGTCAACGCCGTTATTCGAAGCCGCGTCGATTTCGATAACGTCGAGAATTGAGCCGTTGTCAATCGCCTTGCAGATTTC
>CAMUZD010000068.1 GCA_947165115.1 uncultured Clostridia bacterium | reverse complement strand
TTGAGGATTTCGCCCTGAATCAGGTCGTGATCGAGCACGTCAACCAGCAGACGGAAGAATTCTTCGGTCTTGACGCCGCTGTCAAATCCGTCGAGCGCGTCCTCAAGATATTCATAGCCCTCTTTGCCGTATATATCCTCGTCGCCGCCGTAATAGAGCAGAAGGGCGGTCGTGGCGTATTCGCCGAGCGTGCAGCCCTTGCCGGTCAGCGGCGTGCCGAGAACTTCGTTATTGTAGGTGCAGGGATATGAGCTGACTTCAAAGCTCATGAGCTTCTTTATCATCACCATAACCTTATCGAGAGTCTCTTCGGGCTTGGTGATGTATTCTGCCATTATCTGCCTGTCGATATCGTGGATAAGCCCCATAAGATTGGTTCTCACGGTGACAATATCCATATTGCCGAGAGCGAGGCCGTTTGTGCCGATAAGACCGATGAGCAGTTGTTCAACATCGATGTTTTTGATCTTAAGGAACGGAATAAGTCCGCCGGCCTGCGCAATCTGAGTGAAATACTTGTCAACGACGCCCGCGAGAGTCCTGTAGAGGAAATCGTTTATATCGTTGCCGAAGGTGCGGTCAAATGATTTGGTGTATTTATAGGGAACGGCAAATTCCTCGCCCTCGTCGGTTTTGACGGGAGGCAGACCGAGACGGGTATCGTCGATATCCCAGTTAATCATATCGAAGGTGATATTCTCGCCGTCCGTCGTCATATCGACGGTCCTGAAATAATTCGGGTAGCCCGAGAGGGTCGGGGTGAGAATATCGGTGAGCATTTCGCCGTTGTCGTTTACATGGGAGCTTGTGTCGCTCGAATGGAGATGGCCCGAATAGACATAGTGGATGCCCGCATCCGCATAGGTTTCGCAGACTCTGAGCCAGTCCTTGAGCACGAAGGCAAAGAAAGTGCCCTCTTCAATCTCCATATGGGGAACTATATTATGATGCTGCATGACGAAGGGGGTTTTGCCCTCGCTCTTCGCCTTTTCCGCTTCTTTGACAACCCATTTGAGAAGCTCGGGGCCGACAGTGCCGTCGGTTACGTGCTCATCCGTTTTCGCGCCGTTGTCGACAGTATAGATATTCGTATCGACAACTATCAGACGGAAGGCGTCGCCGAGGTCTGCGGCGTATGAGAGCATGCCGCCCTTGACTGCGGGATAATCGGCGGGCGTGAAGAAGGAATCGGCCTCGTCAAAGCCGAGATTCTTATAAATCTCCCTGAACTGCTCGGGCGAAGTTTTTTCTCCCTGCTCCTCGATTCCGTTTACAAAGGTGGAAGCGTCGGAATTGTTGATATCGTGGTTGCCGTTGGTGACAAATACGGGGATGCCCGTTCTTGCCTCCCATTCCTCGAGCTTCGCCGCGAGCTCCTTATGTCCTTCAAGCTCGCCGTCCTTGGTGAGGTCGCCCGGAATCAGCAGGAAATTTGCGCCCTCCTCTTCATATTCGGAGAGGACTTTCTCGATTCCCTCAAGCGCGTTTGAAACCTCGGAATCGTGCTCGTCATATTCCTTGTTTTTATAATAATTCTTTTTGAAAAACGCTTCGTTATTGCCGCCGCTCAGGCTGTTCGGAAAATAGTGAGGGTCGGAAAACACTCCGAGATGGATTGTTCCCTCCTCTGCGTGCGCAACAACAAGAGGCAGCGAAGAGATAAGGATTGCCAGCGCGAGCAGAATTGCGGTAAGCTTTGCTTTGTTTGATTTCATCATATTTTCCCCGTTAAAGTTTAAAATTACCTTAAAAAATCAGATGCTCTTCATAAGGGGGCCTATGCCCTTGATTGCCTTGGGAATCTGGCTGAATATCTTTCTCATGCCGCCCTTGCCGTCGCTGAGATAGGTGACAAGGCCCTCGGCCATCGTTTCATTGAAGACGCCGCCGCTCATCGAGATGAAATCCCTGAACGGAGTCTGCAGGGCGATGCCCTTCGCCATTCCCTCGGGAACGAGCTTGTCGAGCAGTTTATACATCTTCGCGCCGTGCTTGGTGTTGCGGCAGTATTCGAAGTTATCCTCGATTGAAATCGGCTTATTGGGGTCTCTGTCCTTGGCGGGAAGATTCCTGCCGAGAACCGCAACATACTGATTATCGGGAACATCCTGAACCTTGCCGGTGTAATATACGGGAGCGGTCTTGGAATAATCGGGAATTTCGGTCTGAGAGGCTTTGATATTGACTTCGGCGGTGAGGCGGATATCCGCGCTCGATGCGCCGACGAGGATTTCGAAAGCGCCGCTCTCAACGGTCCAGTCGTTTGCGTTTACATTCCAGAATGCGAAAGCTCTTCTGCCGAGAGAGATTGAGATTTCTTTCTCTTCGCCTGCCTCAAGGAAGACCTTCTTGAAGCCCTTGAGCTCCTTGACCGGGCGGAAGATGGTGCTCTCTTTGTCCGCGACATAGAGCTGGGCGATTTCGGCGCCCGCGACGGTGCCGGTGTTCTTTACCTTGAAGGTAACGGTGATTTCATCGTTTTCATCCGCCTCGCTCTTGTCGAGCTTTATGTCGGAATATTTGAAGGTGGTATATGAAAGGCCGTGGCCGAAGGGGTAGCGGACCGCCTGACCGGCCTTCTCATAGTATCTGTAGCCGATATAGATGCTCTCCCTGTGTTCAACGGTCGCGGGATTGCCCGGGAAATTGTTGACGGCGGGAGTATCAGCGTAAACGAGCGGATATGTTTCGGGAAGCTTGCCCGAGGGGTTGACCTTGCCGGTGAGGATATCGGCAACGGCGCCGCCGCCCGCCTGACCGCCGAGATAGCTGTTGAGAACGGCCTTGACGCTGTCGTTCCACGGCATTTCAACCGGCGAGCCGCCTGCGAGCACGACTACGGTATTCGGATTTGCCTTCACGACTTCTTCAACGAGTTTATCGTGGGCGTCGGGGAGCTTCATGTGGGTTCTGTCATAGCCCTCGGCCTCATATTCGTCGGTCAGACCGATGAAAACTACGGCTGTGTCAACCTTGCCGGCGAGGGCCGCGGCTTCGGCGATAAGCTTGTCATTATTCTTCGCCTTCTTTGCGGTCAGCTCATAGCCCTGAGCGTATTCAGCATTGACGCCGAGCTTCGCGAGCTCGTCAAAAGCGTTGTCAAGCTGGGTCGGAACGATATGGGATGAGCCAGCGCCCTGATATCTCGGGGTTTTCGCGAGCGCGCCGATAACGGCGATTTTCTTTGATGTATCGAGCGGAAGGATGCCGTCGTTCTTCATAAGCACCATGCAGCCCGCGGCGATTCTTCTCGCGAGCGGCTGATCGTCCGCGTCATTGTATTCATAATTCTCTTTTGCGCCGTCAACGCATTTCTTCATAAGCATAAGGACATTGAGAGCTCTCGCGTCAACGACGGTCTCGTCGAGCTCGCCGTTTTTGACAGCCGCGATAATTTTCGCGGTGCCCGAGCCGAATGACGAAGGCATCTCAATATCGTTGCCCGCCTTCATGCCGTCAACTCTGTTGTTGACGGCGCCCCAGTCGCTGACTACAACGCCGTTCCAGCCCCACTCGTTGCGCAGAATTTCGGTCTGGGTATGATAATTCTCGGAGCCGTGGAAGCCGTTTATCTTATTATATGAATTCATAACCGTCCAGGGGGCGGCCTTTTTTGTCGCAATTTCAAATGCTCTGAGATAGATTTCGCGAAGTGCTCTCTCGTCAACCACCGAATCGACAACCATTCTTCTGGTCTCCTGGCTGTTTACTGCGAAATGCTTGAGCGAGGTGCCCACGCCCATTGACTGAACGCCGTTTATGAAGCCCGCCGCCATTTCGCCCGCGAGCTCGGGATCCTCTGCGAAATACTCGAAGTTTCTGCCGCAGAGAGGGGATCTCTTCATATTCACGCCGGGGCCGAGAAGCACGCCGACCTGCTCCTTGAGGCATTTCTTGCCGAGAGCCTGACCCATCTCATAGACGAGCTCGGGATCCCAGGAAGCCGCGGTGGTCGCCGCAGTCGGGAACGAAATCGAGGGAACGGAAGCCGAGAGGCTGCTGCCCTTCTTTTCATAGTCCTTTTTTCTCAGGCCGTGAGGGCCGTCGCAGACCATGATTACGGGGATATCGTATTTCTCCATGCCTTTGAGATGCCAGAAGTCGCTGCCGTCGCAGAGAGCGGCCTTCTCTTCAAGTGTCATTTCGGCTAAAATTGCATTGGGGTCTTTCATTGTCTTTCCTCCTGATATAATGAATTGTTTATTATTTACATTTTCAGTCATTGCCGTCGGTCAGGCCGAGCAGGTCGCCGGCTTCGCCGTCGTCAATGGATTCAACCTTGCCGAGCTTTTTGCGGATGATGTTGTTGCGCTTATCTGCCTCGTCGAGGGCGCTGCCCGCCTCGTCAATTTTCTTGCGCGCCTTCTGGAGCACATCGCCGAACTTCTCATACTGCTGTTTGGCTGCGGCGAGAAGCTGACGGACCTCGTTTGCCTTCTCGTTAATCGCAACCGCCCTGTAACCGTAGGAGAGCGAGCTGAGAAGCGCGGTGATCGTTGACGGACCGGCTATCATGATATTGTAATCCGCGCGCACTCTCTCGGCTATGCCGCTTCTCGACGACGCTATTTCGGCGTATAAACCCTCGGTCGCGAGATACATTATCGCATAGGGAGTGGTCAGCGGCTCGTTGATATATTTTGAAATATCCTTCGCCTCGCCCAGCACTCTTGTTTCAAGCGCCTTGCGCGCGAGTTTGAGGCCGTCGGCATCCGCGGCGTCCGCCGCATCGCAGACTTTTATATAGTCCTCCATCGGGAACTTGGAGTCAATCGGCAGATAGGTTACCCTGCCGTCGTTTGACGGAAGTTTGACGGCGAATTCGACTCTGTCCTGAGTGCCGGGAACGCAGACGAAATTAGTCTCATACATTCCGGGAATCGTCTGGTCAAGGATGCCGCCGAGCTGAACCTCGGCCCAGGTGCCCCTCGCCTTGACGTTGGTAAGCACTCTGTTGAGCGCCGTGACGTTTGCGGTGACGCCCGTGGAGAGCTCCTTCATTTCGCCGAGCGATTTGTTGACGCTCTCAAGCCGCTCGGAGACGGTCTTGAAGGATGAATCGAGCCTGGTCGAGAGGGTGGCTGTCAGTTTCTCGTCAACAGTCATTCTCATCTGCTCGAGTTTTTTCTCGTTGCTCTCGCGCATTTTTTCGACCGAGTCTGAGAGTATCTGCCCCTGCTTTGCCGACTGCTCGCGGTTTTCAAGCTTGATTTCGTTGAGCGTATTCTTGATTTCGCCCTCGAGCTTAGTTATTCTCTCTGTATTTTCGGTATTCTGTTTTTCGAGTTTTGAGCCGAGTTCGGTCCTCACTGAATTCTGCCCCGCGGTGAATTCCCTGCGCGAGCGCTCGAATTCGGTATCTATCCTCGCAGAGAAATCGTTTACCTTATCCTCGATATCCTCAATTCTCGCAGAATCCGTGCCCGTATTCTTCCTGGAAAGCAGCACAATCACGAGCAGGATAACCGTCAGGATTATCGATACGGATGACAGAATTATAAAAACAATGTTATCCAGAGCATACACCCCCATATTACATTATAATTATTATAATATTAACATATTGAATTCAAATAATCAATAACTTTTTGTGCAATTCGGGAAAGGGGGCTCAAAAGCATTTGCATTTTTTGCGATTGTGTGTATAATTGAAACGACAGGAGGATATTCGTTATGATCGGTATAATCGGAGCAATGAAAATAGAAATCGAGAAGACCGAGGCTC
This sequence comes from uncultured Clostridia bacterium, assembly GCA_947165115.1. Classification (GTDB taxonomy): domain Bacteria; phylum Bacillota; class Clostridia; order Oscillospirales; family Acutalibacteraceae; genus CAG-177. Next base: position 1,917 of record CAMUZD010000068.1, on the reverse strand, counting down.
TTCTCGAAAATAAATCGGAAAAAACCGTCTCGGGAATAAGATTCGTCTCGGGCACTCTTCACGGCAGGGAAATCGTCACCGCCGTTTGCGGAATCGGCAAGGTCGCCGCGGCCATCTGCACCGAGGCCATGATACTCGAATACGAGCCCGAGTGCATCATCAATACCGGCGTTGCCGGAGGGCTCGCTGATGACATCGACGTCTGCGATGTCGTAATCGCCGAATCCCTTGTGCAGCATGACATGGACACCACTGCGATAGGCGACGCGCCCGGCCTGATTTCGGGCCTGAATACAGTATATATCCCGACTGATGAGAAGGTGGATTCCGCCCTTGAATCGGCGGCGGAAACGGCGGGGGATTTCAAAGTCAAACGCGGAAAAATCGCCTCGGGCGACCAGTTCATCGCCGACGCGGGCAGGAAGGATTTCATCATCAGAACCTTCGGGGCCTCCGCCTGTGAAATGGAGGGTGCTTCCATTGCTCAAGTCTGTTATTCCAACTCGATGCCTTTCGGAGTTGTCAGGGCAATAAGTGACAGAGCCGACGGCAGCGGCCATATCGATTACTCTCAGTTCCTGCCGCTCGCCGCGGAAAACGCAGCGAAAATCATCGAAAACTTCGTCAACATATACAAATAAAGCGATAAATTTTCTACACAAAAAGATGCTCTTCACGGGCATCTTTTCTTTTTGGAATTATTGTCAAAAGTTTATAGAAAAATTGCACGGATATCAAATATTTTGTTGACAGTGCATAATCTATCTGTTAAAATAAATTTATTATATTGGGCATCATATTATATATGATGTAACAGGAGGAATTCAAAATGAATGATCAGAAGACCCTTGCGTATATCAACCTTTACGCTGTTCTGGGCGCTCTCGAAAACCTCTGCGAACTTGCTCCCGAGGCCGGTGAAATCCTCACCAACAAAAAGCCGATTTCAATCGGTTTTGAGGTAAAGGGCGGCCCGAGCGCAACCCTCACCTTCTATCAGGGCAAGTGCAGAATGGAACAGGGCTGCAGGAACTGCGACGTCAAGCTGCCGTTCAGCTCATGCGAGAAATTCAACGGCCTGATTGACGGCACCGTAACACCAATCCCAACCAAAGGATTCACCCACATCGGATTCCTTCTTAAGGATTTCACGAAGCTCACCGATCTTCTCAATAAGTATATGAGACCTTCGGAAGAGGATATGAAGGATCCCGATTTCTACAGAATCAACACCGAGCTCACCCTCTATGTTGTCGGCGTGGCAATCGCGCAGGTCGGCAATAACGACGAGATAGGCAAATTCTCCGCCGATCATATTCCCGATGGCAGCATCATGATTGAAATCAAGAACGGCCCCGCAGTTGAAATCATCGCGAAGAACCACCGCCTGCTCTGCCTCAAGAAGAGACCCGAAAAATACCGCTGCTCAATGGTATTCGATTCCTACGAAACAGCCAATGACCTCTTCAACGGAAAAGTCAACGCCATTGTCTGCATAGGCACGGGCAAGGTTGAAATGCACGGCCTCAACGGCATGCTCGATAATGTGAACCGCATACTCGACCGTGTCGCGCTCTATCTTGGTTAAGGAGGAATTGAAAATGAGTAAAACATTTCCGCTTTATGATGTTACAAAATCAGACGAGATGTATGCAAGAGCCGTCAAGGTAATTCCCTCCGGCGTTTACGGTCATCTCGGCCCCGCAGAAGGTCAGTTCATTCCCGTCAGCCGCTGGCCCAAATTCTCAGAGAAGGCAAAGGGCTCCTATTTCTGGGATGTCGACGGCAACAGATATATCGATTATATGTGCGCTTACGGCCCGAATGTTCTCGGCTACAACGATCCCGATGTAGACGCGGCCGCAATCAAGCAGATTGAGCTCGTCAACTGCACCACCTCGCCCGGCAAAATCATGG
>CAMUZD010000067.1 GCA_947165115.1 uncultured Clostridia bacterium | reverse complement strand
GTATGCTGACTGCGGTTCCTGGACATATGCTTATGGCTGTAATAATGGGAATGTTCTACAGCGAGTGGCACGCAAGAAGGACCGCGCAGAAAGTTGAAAACGATCTTCGCGCATTCGGACTAATCAAACAGCAAGGCACCAGATTCCCGGAGAAAAAATATCTTGTTCTGAGCTTTGTTGTGCCTGCATTTGTCCACGGAATCTATGATATATTCTGCGATATGATAGGCCAGGGACTGGTAATTGCATATCTGCTTTTCTACGCATTCCTTATCGGACTTTATATTTTCGGTTTCAAACGCGTAAAAAGAATATCAAAACAGGATGCCACTAACGGCAAACTGGCGATAAGAATGGTTAATGACGCCTACCCGGGGATGATTAACATTATAGACAGCGGTCTTGCAACAGTGAATGTCAACGGTAAGACTCTGTTGATTTCCGAAGGTACTCCTGATCCGGCTTCGCTACCCGCAGGTTTTGGTTCGCAAAACGCGGAAACCGCCTCTTCTGTATCTCCACCTTCTCCCGAAAAACTATCAGTCGCTTTTGATAACGGTACACCTATAACTCCACCTTCCCGTACTTCTACCAAAAAGTTCACAGTTACTTTTGATGACGATTCTCCTGAAATTCTACCTCCTGTTCAAAGCGAAACTCCCGACACTCAGAAAACCGATCAGAATCCGAATCCGGAAGATGATTCCGCCGACTTGCTTAAGACTTATCTCAGACAGCAGGAGGAAAATGTAGCCCTCAGCAGTTTTTCTAAGTCCGCAGCTCCGGAACAGATCAGAAAATCTGCTGGTCCGAACCCTTCCATACATACACCGGTATCTTCTTTCTCCGGGACAATCGGCGGTGTACCTGAGCGAACTCAAGGCAGAGGGCGCCTCACATCAGATCTTCCGGCAAACGGTGCTTCTCAAATTGATTATACTGGTCTCAAACTGGGTAGCAGATACTTGTTGAAGGAAAAAATGTGTGAAACGTCAGAAGGATCTGTTTACAGCGGATTTGACGAACAATCAAGAAACTATGTTTCAATAAAAACCATAAGTATCAGTTCAATTGACGCCGACACATTATCTAAGCACATTACAGAAAGAAGCAGTAGTGTCACCAGTCTCAATCATTCCAACATACTGAAGATTTACAACACCTGTTTTGACGGTGTAAGTAACTACTGCGTAGGTGAAGAATTTGACGGCTGCACATTAAAAGATTATTTATCCCAAAACGGCTGGTGTGTTTTACCTCAGGCGAAAAAAATAACTTTAGCCATTCTTTCGGCTCTGAGATACGCAAACGAATTTCAACTTAAACACATAAGGTTAAATCCTGAAAACATCTTGTATCAAGTCGGTTCAAGCATTAAAATCTCGGGATTTGAAACCGGAGATATTATTGCTCTGGGTTCTCCGTATACTGCACCTGAATTAAAAGCGGGCGGTTATCCGTCAGTTCAGTCTGAAATATACTCTGTTGGTGTAATAATGTATGAAATGCTTTTAGGAAAACCGCCTAAAGGATACAGCAGAAGCGATTTCCAGCCGCTTATTTCCAAGCATCCGGGTATGCAGAATACAATTAACGCATTAATTGAGATAATCAGAAAAGCAACTGCTGAAAATGAAGGACTAAGGTATCATTCAATCAACGCTATGATATCCGATCTGAACAGCATCGCATTATAAGGAGAAAGCATGAACAAACTGTTATCATATCAGAATCTTTCGATTAAGGAACAGCATCTGTATTCATCAATTTGTGAAATGGTGCACCAGAATCAGACCCGGTTTATTTTCAAAAATGAAGACTACAATACTGTTGGAGCTGTTTTCCGTCTAGTTCTAAAAGATCATCCCGAGTTTTTCTGGCTTTCAGGCGGTTATTCGGGTGAGACCTTGAAGAGGGGCAGTGAAGAAACTCTTACCTTTAAGCCGAATCTCTCGCAGGATATTGCCTCTTCGCAAATTGCTTCCATGAGAAAACGCTTTTCTGCGGTGGTTTCCGAAATAGTAGCAAAGGCAAGAACTTCTTCCGGTATTGTCTATGAACAAGTCAGATATGTTCATGACTATATTGTTTTACATACAGAATACAGCATAAGCACACCACAGTGTTATAACGCTTACGGTTGTCTGGTAAACGGAAAAGCGGCCTGCGCCGGCTATGCTGCAGCTTTTCAAACAGTTATGCAGGCTATGGGGGTCAAATGCGGTAGAGTGGTAGGTTCATCCTCATCAAAACTCACAGGCAAAGTGGACCATGAATGGAATTATATCAGGTTGGACGGAGAGTATTATTTTGTGGATGTAACCTGGGATGATCCTTTAATGCACGGAAGCCCCACAAAAGGGACACTGGAACACAGTTATTTTTTCCTGAGCAAGAAAGAGTTGGATCTGACCCACAAACTTTCACGCGATCAGTTCATACCTGCGTGTGTAAGTAACAAGTATAATTATTTCTCCTTTTATGGTTTGTTTGCTGAAATCTATTCTTTCTCAAGCGTTATGCAGATTGCGGCAAAGCAATTGCGCTCACACAATGAGTTTGCAATCAAATTTGGCTCAGAAAGAGAACTGAAACGGGCTTTACGCGATCTTATTGATAACAACAAAGTCTATGAAATTCCAGGCGTTTCAAGAAGAATCAGCTACAGTGTCAGCAAATCCGGATTGATTTTGAAAATTTCAAATCAATAGCTTTCCTAACCAGTCGTTATACCCATCAAGTATTCCGTTTTCTTGACTTTCAGTCTTTTTAAGTATATAATAATTAGTTGGAATTTTATTTACCGGAGGTAATTATGGGTTACACTATAGGACAGAAGCTTATAAAGAGCCATCTGCTTGAGGGCGAGATGATTCCGGGCACCGAAATCGGAATCAGAATCGACCAGACTCTCACGCAGGATGCCACGGGCACTATGGCTTATCTTGAATTTGAAGCGATGGGTATCGAGAGGGTAAAAACCGAGCTGTCGGTTGCCTACATCGACCATAACACCCTGCAGACCGGCTTTGAGAATGCCGACGACCACAGATTCATCCAGTCCGTCGCAAAGAAGAGAGGTCTGCTCTATTCAAAGCCCGGTAACGGCATCTGCCATCAGCTTCATCTTGAAAGATTCGGAAAGCCCGGCAAAACCCTTATCGGCTCCGATTCGCATACTCCCACAGGCGGCGGTATCGGTATGCTCGCCATCGGCGCGGGCGGTCTCGACGTCGCGGTCGCTATGGGCGGCGGCACATATTATACAACCATGCCGAAGATGACTCTCGTGCGCCTGAGCGGAAAGCTCTCCCCCTGGGTCAGCGCGAAGGATATAATCCTCGAAGTGCTCCGCATTATGAGCGTCAAGGGCGGCGTGGGCAAGATTATCGAATACGGCGGCGAGGGCGTGAAGACTCTCTCCGTTCCCGAGAGGGCAACAATCACCAATATGGGCGCCGAACTCGGCGCGACTACCAGCGTATTCCCCTCCGACGAAATCACAAAGGCGTTCCTCAAGGCGCAGGGCAGAGAGGAAGACTGGACCGAGCTTTCGAGCGATCCGGACGCCGAATATGATGAGATTATCGATATTGACCTGTGCGCTCTCGAGCCGGCGGCGGCTATGCCCCATATGCCCGACAGAGTCAAGACGGTCAAGGATATAGGCAAGATTAAAATCGACCAGGTCTGCATCGGCTCCTGCACGAATTCATCGCTGATGGATCTGCTCAAGGTTGCCGCGATTCTCAAGGGCAAAAAGGTTGCCGCGAATGTTTCGCTGACCATTTCACCCGGCTCAATGCAGGTGCTCAATATGCTCTCGCTCAACGGCGCGCTCTCCGATATTCTCTCGGCAGGCGCGAGACTGCTTGAATGCGCGTGCGGCCCCTGTATCGGCATGGGTCAGAGCCCGAATTCTGCGGGCGTATCCCTGAGAACATTCAACAGAAACTTCGAGGGACGCTCCGGCACGGCGGACGCAGGCATCTATCTTGTCAGCCCCGAAACGGCGGCGGTCTCGGCAATCACCGGCTTCCTCACCGACCCGAGAGAGCTCGGCGAAATACCCGAAATCACGATGCCCGAGAGATTCATCATCAACGACAATATGATTGAAAAGCCGATTCACGAGAAGGACGCGGACTGCGTCGAAATCGTTTACGGCCCGAATATAAAGCCCTTCCCCTCGAGCGAGGCGCTCCCCGAAAGCATTGAGGCGCCCGCCATTCTCAAGGTCGGCGACAATATCACGACGGACCATATCATGCCCGCAGGCGCGAAGATTCTCCCCTACCGCTCAAATATCCCTTATCTCTCGAATTTCTGCTTCAGGCAGTGCGATGAGCATTTCGCCGAGAGATGCAAGGCGGCGGGCAAGGGATTCATCATCGGCGGCGCGAACTACGGCCAGGGCTCTTCGAGAGAACACGCGGCGCTAGTTCCGCTCTATCTCGGAATCAAGGCGGTCATCACAAAGTCATTCGCGAGAATTCACATGGCAAACCTGGTGAACGCCGGCATCATGCCGTTCACATTCGCGAATCCCGATGACTATGATAAGATTGATACGGATGATATTCTCGCTCTCGACGGCATCCGCGAAAAGATTGCGTCAGGAGCTGAAGTAACACTCAGAAACGTCACCAAGAGTGAAGAATACAAGCTTGCTTATGATTATTCCGAAAGACAGACGGCGATGATTCTCGCAGGCGGTCTTCTCAACTATACAAAAGAACAGCACAATTAAGGGGGAAATGAAATGACACAGGAACAGCTCAACAACGCAGTTGAAAAATTCAAAGCGCTCGTCACAGAGCAGAATGAAAGAAGCGAAAGAATCAAGCAGCAGGGCGATTTCATCGACTTTGACAAGCTCGACAAGCTGACTATAGGCGTTTGCGGCGGCGACGGCATTGGCCCGATTATCACCGCTGAGAGCGCGAGGGTGCTTGCATTTCTGCTTAAAGACGATGTTGAGAGCGGAAAGATAGAGTTCAAGACCATTGACGGACTCACCATTGAAAACAGAGTCAAGGTCATGAAGGCCATTCCCGATGACGTTATGGAGCAGTTAAAGCAGTGCCCCGTAATTCTCAAAGGACCGACCACGACTCCGCAGGCGGGCGATCCCTGGCCGAATATCGAGAGCGCGAATGTCGCGATGAGAAAGGCTCTTGACCTTTTCGCAAATGTCCGCCCGGTCAAGATTCCCGAGGAAGGCATTGACTGGACCTTCTTCAGAGAGAATACCGAAGGCGCTTACGCAGTAGGTTCAAAGGGCATCAATATCACCGATGACCTCGCGACACAGATGAGGACCTTGAATCTTGAAACTTGAATCTTGAACCTTCAGCGTTTGCAAGAACGGCAAGGAAAGAGTATCAATTATTCAGAAGGCAAATATCATAAAGACAACCGACGGCAAATTTCTCAATCTCGCCAAGAATATCGGCAAGGAATATCCCGAAATCACGACCGACGAATGGTATATCGACATCACTACCGCAAAGCTCATCGATCCCAAGCGCCGCAAGGATTTCAAGGTATTCGTTCTTCCGAACCTCTACGGTGATATAATCACCGACGAGGCTGCCGAATTCATGGGCGGCGTCGGCACTGCCGGCAGCGCAAACATCGGCAAGAAATACGCTATGTTTGAGGCAATTCACGGCTCGGCTCCGAGAATGATCAAAGAGGGCAGAGGCAAATACGCCGACCCCGCTTCAATGCTCAGGGCATCTGTCATGCTCCTCTCCCATATCGGCAAACAAGCCGAAGCTGATAAACTCGAGAGAGCGCTCGATATCTGCATGTATGAAGAGAAGAAAATTCATATCACAGGCAGAGAAGACGGCTGCACCTGCGAGGAATTCGGCAAATATGTAATGGAGACTCTCTCGTCTCTTTAATTCGCTTTTTCACGGTATAAACGGAGGAAATATTATGAAAAAATCAATTGCGGTCCTGCTTGCGTTGATTATCGCGTTTTCCCTTGCTTCAACGGCATTTGCCGCGAATCTCCCCGCGTCGTATAACGCGGTCGAAAAGGGATATGTCACTTCGGTCAAGAAGCCGGGCGATTTCGGCGCCTGCGCCGCTTTCTCGGTGGTCAGCTGCCTTGAGAGCGACTATATTATGCAGGGATACGGCACAAAGGACGACACCGATTTTTCCGAGGCGTATCTCTACTGGTTCAGCGCAAACAGCGGCTGGAGCGATGAGAAATCCGGCTACTTCGGCGACGGCAGGACCTATCCGGACAGCACCGTTTTCACCGTAGGTCTCAACGATCTTGATATTTTTGCCTCCCTCAAGACGGACAGCGGCATCGCCTACGAGCGCGATTTCCCCTACAGCCCTTATCTTTCGCAGTTCATGGGCCACTATTCCGATATTGAGAGATTTTCATCGGGCTGCAATGTCAGAATCAAGGATGTGGTTGAATTCGACGTTGACGACCGCGTCTCCATCAAGGAATGGGTTCTCGCTCACGGCGGCGTTTCAATCATGTTCAATTCAAATCAGTATTATCACGGCGACAACGGAACCGTTGCCAACAATAAATTCCAGCTCATCTCAAATCACGCGGTCGCTATAGTCGGCTGGGACGATAATTTCGCTCCCGAGGGCAAATTCAGCAATATGGTTATGAGCGGCAAAAAAGGCGCCTGGCTCTGTAAAAACAGCTGGGGTCCCGAATGGGGCGACAACGGTTATTTCTGGCTCCCCTATTCCGATCCAACAGTCGATGCCGCAATAGGCGTCAGCGTATATGTTACCGACGAATGCAGCAGCAAATATTCCTATAACGGCTATCCTGTATTCTACCTCGGTTCCGAGGTTTCAGATAAGGCGGCAAACCTCTTTACCGCGAAGCAGACCGGATCAATCACGCAGACGGCGTTCTATATCTATCCCGGAACGGAAATCACCGTTTCAATCTATAAGGACGCGGGCGACGGCAATCCCGAAAGCGGCGAGCCGGTTGCAACATACAGCGGCAAATACATCCACGAAGGGTATTATACAGAAAAGCTCTCCTCTCCCGTTGCTGTGGAAAACGGCGATAAATTCTGGGTGGTCGGTCAATACTCGACCAAAGCTCCGCTCGAGCTGATGAGCCAGTATTCTCACGATGAGCCTGAGCAGACCTATGTCTGGCTTGACGGAGAATGGATTGAAACCGGCGATGATCCGACAGCGGGCAACTGCCCTCTCGACGCTATTATCACGGCAGGCGAGCACAATTACGGCGAAACCCGACACAAGGATCCGACCTGTGACACAGTCGGCTACGATATGCAGACCTGCGAAGACTGCGGCAGATGTGTCAGAACCGACATTCCCGCCAAAGGACACAGCTACGGAGAATGGGAGGAAAACGGCAAAATCGGTTCGGCCACACTCTATTCGAGACAGTGCTCGGAATGCAGGAATATTGATATAATGTGTATCGATAAAGACGGCAATGTCATCAGCCTTGAGCAGGCGAATGAAGACCTATCTTCCGATAATTCGCCGGACGGCTTCTTCGCGAGAATGACAGAAAGAATCTCTTCTTTCTTCTCGCTGATAAGCTCACTCATTACAACCTGGTATATGAGAATCATTGCCATGTTCATGCCCGTATATTTCTGATAAGCATACATAAGGCAGGCGGCCGCGCGGTTGCCTGCTT
>CAMUZD010000066.1 GCA_947165115.1 uncultured Clostridia bacterium | reverse complement strand
GGGAATACCTCTGCCGTTGTCGGTTACGGCAATAATATTTCCCTCCTGGATTTCAACCTCAATATGCGTGCAGTAGCCCGCGAGCGCCTCGTCGATTGAGTTGTCGACTATCTCATAAACGAGATGATGAAGACCGCTCTCACCGGTTGAGCCGATATACATACCAGGTCTCTTGCGGATTGCTTCGAGACCCTCGAGCACCTGAATCTGACTCGCGTCATAATCCTCGGTGACAACCGTATTCATTTCGGCTCCCGCCTCAAATTCCTCTATATCCTTTTCGGCTTTGGCGATTTCCGCAGCCTCTTCGGCATCGATTTCGGTCAGGATGCCCTCATTCTCTTTATCTTTGTCTTTTTTGATATCCTTACTCAAGATCTTACCCTCTCATTCACATTCCTATTTTGGACATAACGCTTTTTTTCTTTTTCTTGGGCTTATACGGGGGAGGATTGTCGAGCTTCATCCTCGCGCCTTTACCCGCGTTTGAAGCGAGATACTTGTTTACGTTAATTACAGGCTGGGCAAGCTCGCTGCTCATATATTCGGTGCAGTTTGCAAGCAGTTCCATATCGTTATCGAGCGAGCCGAGTATTGTGACACATATCAGGCTCTGTGTCTCGTTTGTGCCGTCGCTGTATATTTCATTAAAGAGCTTGAAAAGACGCTTCATCTCCGTATCGTTGTTCCTGCGGATGATTTCAAGCACCTTTGCGTTGCCGTGATTGAGGAAAAAGTCCTCTGCAAGGAACTGGCCGTATTGCTCGGGATAAATGGCGGTGAATCTGTTTGCAAGCGTATTCGGATCGTATGAGACCGCTCCGCTCTTTGCCTGAGCTTTTGATACCGGGGCCGGCAGTTTTGATTTAACGGGCTTTACCAGCTTCGTGCCGAAGGTCTCGACAAGTGTATCGGTGTAGTTATTGACCGCGTATCTTATATCCTTATCATTCGCCGTCTCAGCTTCAAGAAGGGATTCATCAAGTTTAACAAAGTCGCCGCTCTTGATTTCGCCTTCCTTGGCTACGCCGTAGAGATAGATTCTGTTGTTGAAATGTTCAATCCTGAAAGCTTTGTTTTCGCCCTTGAATTCCATCAAATATCTGCCGGCGGATTCGGTAATCGGCGCGGCTGTTTTATCCGCTCCCTCACCGTAGACGGGGGTGAATCCGCATTCCTTAACGGCGGGTTGAATTCCCTTGTAAATTGCTTCAAGTATTTCTCTGATTTCAGCCATTTTTCTGCTCCTTTAGTATAATCTGAAAATACACAATGTATTATAACATAACTACTACTATAATACAAGTATAATTTATAATATATATTATATAAAAGTGAGTGCAAATGTTTAATTATTTAGGTGCAGTTGACGAAGCTGAAATAATGTGATAATATATAATGAATTTATATGCGCCGCGGGGTGGTTTTAATGAAAATGAAAGTGCTTATAGTTTTCGGAGGCGTCTCGAGCGAGCACGATGTTTCGCTTGTTTCGGCCCGTTCCGTTATCAATAATATTCCGGCAGATAAATACGATGTCCTGACAATGGGAATAACCAAAGAGGGCGTCTCATATCTGTATACCGGCTCTCCTGATAATCTGCCCGAAGGCAAATGGCTCGAAAACCCCGAATATCTTGAAAGATGCGTCATTTCTCCCGACAGAGAGCATCACGGAATAATCCATATCGGGAGCGGCGAAACAGAGCGTGTTGATGTCGTATTCCCCGTGCTTCACGGAAAAAACGGTGAGGACGGCACTATGCAGGGTCTTCTCGAAATATCCGGCATTCCGTTTGTGGGCTGCAAAACAGCTGCTTCCGCAGTCTGTATGGATAAATCCCTTACCAACGCTCTGCTCGATTATCATAAAGTCTCACAGGCCAAGTGGGTTGCGGTCAATAAATTCGATTTTACCGGTGAAAAAGAGAAATTCGCACGCACGGCTGCCGATTATCTCGGTTTCCCGATTTTTGTAAAACCCGCCAACGCAGGGTCTTCCGTCGGTATCCGTAAGGCATCCGATATTGAATCCCTCATTGACGCCTGCGACTATGCGTTTGAATTCGATAAAAAGATTGTTCTTGAAGAGAATATAACCGGTGCCGAGGTTGAATGCGCCGTGCTCGGAAATGATGAACCTATCGCCTCTACGGTAGGTGAAATCGTTCCCTGCAACGATTTTTATGACTATGACGCAAAATATATTGCCAACGCCACTGGCCTCTATATCCCCGCAAGGCTTTCTGATGATAAAATCGAGGAAATCAGACAGAAGGCAGTCAGGATTTATAAGCTTCTCGGATGCAGCGGACTCACCAGAGTAGACTTCTTTGTCAGGGAATCCGACGGAGAGGTTATGCTCAACGAGCTTAACACCATCCCCGGTTTCACCTCAATCAGCATGTATCCCAAGCTTTTTGCCGCGAGCGGTATCGAATACCCCGAGCTTATCGACAGGCTTATCCGCTACGCGCTGGAGAACTGAATGAAAAAAGGTTTTATTACAATCAGAGACCGCCATTTTCAGGGCCGCGACGACAATGACGATTTCGGCGAAATCACCACCGCCTGCGAGGTCGGGGTTGACGGCGATTCTATAGTTGTCAATTACTATGAATCGGTTGCCGAGCTCAATGACTGTCAGACCTGCATAATGATAAAAAAAGACCGTGTCACGATGATGCGAAACGGCAGATTCAGGACAGGTATGATATTTGAAAACCACAAGCGCCATATAAGCTGCTATGATACGCCCTTCGGCGAGATTATGATAGGTATATATACAAATGCGATGTTCATCTCATTTGATGAAAACGGCGGCGTTATAAATATCGCCTATACCATAGACAGCAACGGCGACCTTGTAAGCGAGAACGAGATAAAAATTACGGTTGAAGTAAAGGAAGAATAGTATGTCAGTATTGGTAAAACAGGCTGTTACGGAAATAAGAAGAGCAATAATGGATGCCGCGGGCAGAGCAGTTGCCGATGGCGAATTTCCCGAATGTCCGCTCGCGGATTTTGTGATAGAAGTGCCCGCAAATAAGGCAAACGGCGATTATTCATCAAATGCCGCCATGGTCTGGGCCAAAGATCTTCACAAGGCTCCGAGAGATATCGCGCGTATTCTCAGCGAGGGGCTCGTGCTTGCCGATACATTTGCCGACAGATGCGAAATCGCAGGTCCCGGCTTCATGAATTTCTATCTCAGCGAGAGTTTCAACGCCTGTATAGTTGAAGATATTCTTGAAAAAGGCGATGACTACGGCCGCTCCGATTACGGCAAAGGCAAAAAGATAAATGTCGAATTCGTTTCCGCAAACCCCACGGGCCCGATGCATATGGGCAACGCCAGGGGAGGTGCACTCGGAGACTGCCTCGCCGCCGTGCTCGGTTTTGCCGGCTATGAGGTTGAGAGAGAATTCTATGTCAATGACGCGGGCAATCAGATTGCGAAATTCGGACTCTCGCTCGATATCAGATATCAGCAGCTTTTCCTCGGCGAAAATGCCCCCGAGCTGCCCGAGGACAGCTACCACGGCGAGGATATAATCGAGAGAGCGAAAGAATTTGCCGCAATTCACGGCGACAGCTATATTCAGAAGAGCGAAGAGGAACGCAGACAGGCTCTTGTTGATTTCGCCCTCCCGAAGAATATTGAGCTTATGAAAGCCAATATGGAAAAATACCGCATTGTTTACAATACATGGTTCCTTGAGAGCACGCTTCATAATGACGGAGAGCTTGCCAAGACAGTGCAGATACTTAAAGACAAAGGGCTGACATACGAGAAAGACGGCGCTTTGTGGTATAAAAACAAAGAAATTCTCGGCGAAAGACTCAGGGCCGAGGGCAAGAGCAATGAAGAGATTGAGCGCCTTGAACTTAAAGATGAGGTTCTCATCAGGCAAAACGGCAACCCGACCTATTTTGCCGCCGATATTGCCTATCACCGCAACAAATTTGCGAGAGGCTTTGACAGAGCTATAGATGTCTGGGGCGCGGATCATCACGGCCATGTTGCCAGAATGAAAGGCGCGCTCGATGCAGTCGGCCTTGACGGCGACAATCTTGATATTGTTCTCATGCAGCTAGTCAATCTCAAAAAAGACGGTCAGCCAGTTAGGATGAGCAAGAGAACCGGTAAAGCGATAACTCTCACCGATCTGCTCGAAGAAATCCCGATTGATGCAGTCAGATTCTTTTTCAATATGAGAGAACCCGGCTCGCCGATAGATTTCGATCTTGATCTTGCAATTTCGCAAAACAGTGCGAATCCGGTCTATTACTGTCAGTATGCCCACGCGAGAATCTGCTCCATCTTCAGGAAACTCGAGGAGGAGGGGAAGGCATACAGGAACTGCACCCTTCCCGAGCTGATGCTACTTAAAGAGGAAGAAGAAAAGGATCTTATCAGACATCTTGCTTCGTTTACAGACCAGGTTGTGATTTCCGCCAGAAACTACGATCCCGCGAGAATCACGAAATATGCTGTTGAGCTCGCAACGCTCTTCCACAAATTCTATAACGCCTGCCGCGTCAACTGCGATGATGAATCACTCAGAAACGCAAGGCTTTCACTCTGCCTCTGCGTAAAGACCGTTCTTGCAAACATTCTGAATATGTTCAAAATCACGGTTCCCGAAAAGATGTAACAAAAAAGACCTGCGAGGCAGGTCTTTTTTTATTCTGTAACTATTATTGCGTTATTGTTTTCGAAATGCAGTATTCCGCTGCCGGTCTCTATTATTCTTTCCTCTCCGCCCGAGAGGATTTTTATTTTGCCTGCGCTGACGGATGCGGTGACGGGGGAGTGCCCGCGCATGATTCCGTATTTCCCTTCCGAAGCGGTGAAAACCAGCGAATCGCAAACACCGTCAAATAACGTTTCATCGGGTGAAATTATCTTCAGCATGAATCCGTTCATTGCAAATCACCCTTCAGAAGCCTCTCAGCTTTGCTCTGAGCCTCTTCAAGTGTTCCGACGTTATACAATGCCTCCTCGGGCATATCGTCGCATTTTCCGTCGATAATTGCCGCAAAACCGCTGATTGTATCGCTGAGGGAAACATATTTTCCCTCAAGACCGGTGAATTTTTCGGCAACGAACATCGGTTGAGAGAGAAATCTCTGGACCTTTCTCGCTCTCGATACTGTCAGGCGGTCCTCGTCGCTGAGCTCCTCCATACCGAGAATGGTTATAATATCTTTAAGCTCTATATATTTCTGAATTACTTCCTGAACTCCTCTGGCAACTCTGTAATGCTCTTCGCCGACAGTTTCGGCCGAAAGTATATTCGAGGTGGAAGCGAGCGGGTCGATAGCGGGATAAATGCCCTCCTCAGCGATTTTACGGCTGAGAACCGTGGTGGCGTCAAGGTGAGCGAATGTAGTGGCCGGAGCGGGGTCGGTCAGGTCGTCCGCAGGAACATAAATCGCCTGAACGGAGGTGATTGAGCCGTTTTCGGTTGAAGTGATTCTTTCCTGCAGATCTCCCATCTCCTCGGCGAGTGTCGGCTGATAACCGACCGCAGAAGGCATTCTGCCGAGCAGGGTGGATACCTCGCTGCCTGCCTGGACGAATCTGAAAATGTTGTCTATGAATAGAAGAACATCCCTGTTTTCTTTATCTCTGAAATATTCCGCCATTGTGAGACCGGTGAGTGCTACTCTCATACGGACTCCGGGCGCCTCATTCATCTGGCCGAAAACTAGTGCGGTCTTTTCGAGAACTCCGCTCTCTTTCATTTCGCGCCAAAGGTCGTTGCCTTCTCTCGATCTTTCGCCGACGCCGGCAAATACCGAGTATCCGCCGTGATTGGTGGCAATATTATGAATTAGCTCCTGAATGAGAACGGTTTTGCCGACTCCTGCGCCGCCGAAAAGGCCTATTTTTCCGCCTTTCTGATACGGTTCAAGCAGATCGACCGCCTTGATTCCCGTTTCGAGAATTTCTATTGTGGGATTGAGCTGCGTGAATTCGGGAGGCTTTCTGTGAATAGGCATTCTCTCGGAGCTTTCAATCTGCCCCGAGCCGTCTATAGTGTTGCCGAAAACATCAAAAAGTCTGCCGAGCGTCTTCTGGCCTACGGGCACGGTTATGCATTCGCCCGTGGCATTGACCTCGAGATTTCTCGAAAGGCCCTGACTCTCGGAGAGCATTACGCATCTAACTTTGCCCTTACCTATGTGAGCGGCAACTTCCATTATTTTTATGTCTCCGCCGGCGTTTACCGTGAGTGCCTCGTTGATTCTCGGCAGCTCTCCGTCGGGGAACAGAACATCAACAACCGAGCCGTTGACCTGTATGGTTTTACCTGTCATGATTGCTTCCTTTCACCTGAAATTTCAGTAATTTCGCGGGTGATGGCATTCTGCCTTGTGTGATTGTATTCGAGCGTAAGCGAATTTAGCAAATCCTTCGCGTTGTCATTTGCGTTTTTCATCGCGAGCATACGCGCGTTCTGTTCACTGCAGAAGGCGTGCAGAATTATTCCTCTGAATATTGTCTTCAGATAAATGGGTATAAGCGTTTCTGCAATAGTCTCTTTATCGGGAAGGAATTCGCATTCTGCGCCGTATTCGCTGTTGCCTTTAAACGGAATAATCGGCAGTATATCCTTGTGCGTTACTTTATGTGTGAATCCGCCGCCGAAATCGGAATAAATTGCTGTAAGTGATGAAATCTTATTATCGGAAAACAGTCTGTCAAAATAATCTTTTAGATAATCGGCGCTTTCGTCATCGGGCTTTTTCAGCGAAAAATCAAAATCGGTTCTGAATC
This sequence comes from uncultured Clostridia bacterium, assembly GCA_947165115.1. Taxonomy (GTDB): domain Bacteria; phylum Bacillota; class Clostridia; order Oscillospirales; family Acutalibacteraceae; genus CAG-177. Next base: position 918 of record CAMUZD010000066.1, on the reverse strand, counting down.
CGATTCCGGCGTTTCTGAGACCTGTTTTGATTCTTTCGCCCGTCACAAATAATTCCGATTCTGGATTGTCATTATAAACATTGATTGCTGTCCTGATTATCTGCTTGTTATAATCGCCTGCAAGCCCTTTATCGGAGCCGATTATCAGAAATGCGGCGGGAGCCTGCTTGTTATTCTGCAGATACGGGCAATCCTGCGGGTCAATTCCCGTAAGCGCCTCATGTATCAGACGGAAGACCTCAGCTGAATACGGCGAAAAAGAAGCAAAATCAGCCTTTGCCGATGTGAGCTTGGCGCTCGCGACGAGATACATAGCGTTCGTGATTTTCTGTGTATCTGCGACGCTTTTTATTCTGTTTTTGATTTCTTTTACGCCGGGCATTCTCAGATCTCCGTTTTATCAGCGATTTTCAGTATTTCTTCTTTTATTTCGGGCGAATAAGCTCCTACCTCATCTATGCTTGTGCAGAGGCTCTCCGATTCTTCTTCCACGGCGGTGCATACCGCTTCGAGATAGGCGTCAATATCCTTTTCTGCAATATTCTGCAGCCTTCCCGCAAGCGCGGTAATAAGGATAATAACCTGCCTGTGTCTGGGTATGGGATTAAACTGCTTCTGCCTGAGTATATGCATAAGTCCCTTACCGTAATCAAGCTTCGCTTTTGAAGCCTCGTCAAGGTCGCCTGCAAACTGCGTGAACGCCGCCATCTCCCTGTGTTGAGCAAGATCGAGTCTGAGCGTTCCCGCGGCTTTTTTCATTGCTTTTGCCTGAGCGTCTCCGCCTATACGCGAGACGGATATACCTACATTGACCGCAGGTCTCTGACCGCTGAAAAACAGGCTGCTCTCAAGAAAAATCTGACCGTCTGTGATTGAAATTACGTTTGTCGGTATATATGCCGAAACATCGCCGGCTTG
>CAMUZD010000065.1 GCA_947165115.1 uncultured Clostridia bacterium | reverse complement strand
ATATGTCATGCCAGATATTCATATATGTATCTCCGTTTCATATTATAATGGAACCTTTATTTTAATCCTTTGTAAGCAAGGTATTTGCCTTCAAAATCTTCCTTGCGCGAGCGGCTGACTCCGATTTTGCTGCCATCCATAAGCGAAAGCGTCATTTTTGAATAATCGGTCACATATTTGAGATTCACGATATAGCTCTTGTGGCAGCGGACGAAAAGCTCAGCGGGCAGGACCTTCTCTGCCTCTTCAAGCAGACCGGCGACCTTCAGTATATCGCTGTCCGTCTTATGGAAAATCAGGCTTTTGGCTCCGCTCTCGATATAGATGATATCGCTGTAAGGAATACGGATATCCTTGCCCCTGATTTTGCAGGCGTAGTATTTTCCGCCGTCCGTTTCCTTTGAAGAAGCCGCATCGATATATTTGAAAAGCTTCTCGCTTCTGATGGGTTTGTCGATAAATCCGAAAGGCCTCACGGAAAAGAACACATCGGAAACCATCTCGGGATAACCCGAAATGAATACGGTCTTGATTGAGGGCAGTTTGCCCGCAAGGAAATTCGCGATATCGGTGCCGCTCTCATCGGAGAGGGAAATATCGATAAACGCGAGCTCGAATTCTTTGCCTTCCTCGAGCAGACGCGAAACATCCGATGAATTCAGCGCGGTCGATACGCTGTAACCGGGGTATTTTTCCGTGATAAGCTTTGATATTCTTTCAGTGATTATGCTCTGGTCGTCAACAACAAGTATATTCACGCCGTCAACCTCCGTTTACATAATTGAAAATAATACGGCTCAGTTATCCTCGGGCATAAATGCGTCGTGAACCGCGGTAACAGCCGCGTCAGCATCCTTTTTGTCAATCAGGACGGAAATCTTGATTTCGCTTGTGGAAATCATCTGGATATTGATATCGGCCTCAAAGAGCGCCTCAAACATCTTGGCGGCAACGCCGGGATGGGTCTCCATACCTGCGCCGACAACCGAAACCTTCGCAACGTTCTGATCGTCGCACTCAATCGGGCGTCCCTCAAGGAAGTCGAGCTCCTTGAGAACCTCAAGCGCCTCATTTGATTTGTCGCTTGAAATGGTGAAGGTGATATCCTTGGTGTCGTTTCTGCCGACTGACTGGAGGATGATATCAACATTTATATTCTTGGCGGCAAGCTTGCCGAAAATCTTGAATGCGATGCCGGGAATATTGGGAACACCGATAATCGAAATTCTGGCGACATTTTTATCTGCGGTGACGCCTCTGACGAGCATTTTTTCCATTTTTACAGACTCCTTAACTAAAGTTCCGGGTAATCTCTCAAGGCTTGAGAGAACCTCGATTACTACATTGTATTTCTTTGCCATCTCAACACTGCGGTTATTGAGCACCTGCGCGCCGAGAGTCGCGAGCTCAAGCATTTCATCATAGGTGATTTCGTTGAGCTTTATTGCTCTCTTGACCTTGCGCGGGTCGGCGGTATAGACACCGTCAACATCGGTATAAATCTTGCAGCGGTCCGCATGCATTGCAGCGGCGATTGCAACCGCGCTCGTATCCGAGCCTCCTCTGCCGAGGGTGGTGAGATCATCATATTTGTTGAGGCCCTGGAAGCCCGCAACAACCACGATATTCTTCTTGGCAAGCTCCTGCTTGATTCTTGAGGTATCAATCTTTTTGATTCTCGCGCTGCCGTGGACGGAATTTGTGTTGAATCCCGCCTGCCAGCCGAGAAGCGAGGTTGCTTTGTAGCCGAGCTTTTCGATCGCCATTGAGAGCAGGGAAATTGAAATCTGCTCGCCGGCAGTCATCAGCATATCGAGCTCTCTCTTGTTTGCATTCGGATTGATTTCCCTTGCCTTTTCAATAAGTTCATCTGTCGTATCGCCCTGCGCGGAAACGACGACTACAACATCATTGCCCTCGGCGTAGGAATCGGTGACAATCCGGGCAACATTCATTACCCTCTCGGCGTTGGCAACTGAGCTGCCGCCGAATTTCATTACTATAAGTGCCATATTATCGGTTTGCGGTAAAAACCGCTCCTTTCATAAAATCGTATCAATAATCGGTAACTCTGATGACAGACTTGACTCCGCCGAGGGCGGCAAGCTTTTCATCGAGTTCCTGCTTTTTAATCATGCCTGTAACAAACGCGGTTTCGTCTGCGGGAGCGCCGTCAAAGGTGATGAATTCGGCATCTGCAAAGGCAGAGAGAACGCTTTCTTTAACCGACTGAGTTCTCACAAAGAAGCGTGATGTAAATTCACCCTCACCGAGCACGAAGCCATCGGGTGCATCACTCCAGCCGAACGGCTTGCGTCTTTCTGAATGGCGTGCGCAGTCAATCACATCCGCCACAACAGCACTGGCAGTCGGAAGTTTACCCGCTCCCCTGCCGTAGAATACAACATCGCCGAGCGCGTTTCCGCGAACGAGAATGGCATTGAAAACATCATTTACGCAGGCAAGCTGGCTGTCTCCGCTGATGAAAGCGGGGGAAACCCTGAGCGAAATATTACTGCCGCCGTTTTCGGACTTTGCGGAGGCAATGAGTTTGATGACTCCGCCCCAGGCTCTCGCGTATCCGACATCAGCCGAAGTTATGTTGCGGATTCCTTCAACGCGGAAAGAGTCGGGCTTAACCTCTCTGCCGAAACAGAGATCGGCAAGAATGCATATCTTGCGGCAGGCGTCGATACCGTCAACATCGGCGCTCGGATCTCTCTCCGCATAGCCGAGGCGCTGGGCGTCCGCGAGCGCATCTTCATAGGCGGTTCCCTGCATAAACATTTTGGTAAGTATATAATTGGTGGTGCCGTTGAGAATGCCGGCTACCTCTTCGATTTCGTTTGCCGAGAGGCACTGGATTATAGGCCTTATAATCGGAATTCCGCCGCCGACGCTCGCTTCAAAAAGGAAATTAACATTGTTTTCCTCAGCGAGGGCGAGAAGCTCAAGTCCCTTGGCGGCAACGAGCTCTTTATTGGAAGTAACCACGCTCTTGCCGGCTTTGAGACATGCGGAAACAAATTCAAACGCGGGGCGAAGACCGCCCATTGTCTCCACAACCACACCGACCGTTTCATCATTGAGTATGGTATTGAAATCTTTGATTACAAGCTTTTCGTTCGGGTCTCCGGGAAAATCGCGCAGATCGAGTATATATTTAAGGTCCAGGCTTTCCTGCAGACTTTTCTTCACGATGTGCTCATGGTTCTTTTTAAGCACCTCGGCTACGCCCGAGCCGACTGTGCCGTAACCCATTATCGCAACATTCATGTAATCGCCTCCTTATTTATACCTATTTATCTTTCAACACTATTAGAACATCATTCCTAAAAGCTTTAATAGCAAAATTGAAAAGTGTTTTTGCATTGTATCAATTGCTAATTCTTCTTTGTCTTCAATTATATATTTAAATATGTTTTCGTGTATGTCCAATAATTCTTTATGATAACTTGTTCCTAAACCAACCGCATGCCAAAAATTATTTAGGAAACCTTGAAGAGACTCTGAATTCAACTTGTACCATTTGAAGAACTCTTCTTTACCGGCAGCACAAAACAATAAGCGATGAAATGTTGAATCAACTGATGCAATTCTATCAATTGTGTCTGCCCTTTTTAAATCGGCTACTGTCATTTCGAGAATTGTAAAGATTTCGGGTTTATTCTCATATGCTTTAGTTGAAATAATTGTTCTTACGCATTCACACTCATAAATATACCTGATATAGAAGTTTTTTAAGGTTTCATCTTTTTTGATATACACCATTAGATTCTCCAAGAAACCTTGTTCATAGCGTCTTCCATATGTTTCTATAGAAGAAAAAACTTCATTAACAGTAATGTTAGCTTCTTCAGCAGTAGTAAACGCTGGAATTCTTGGCATTAAAATCAACCCCCATTAATACTATCAAAAAGTTTATTTATGCTATCGCTGATTTCTTTTAATCTTTCAACTTCAACAGAATTAACTCTTTGGATTATTAAAGCATCATTGCAGCTTTTTATAAGAGAATACGAATCAATCAAATCTTGGTAATATGGTAACTCTACCAATTCAATTGTTAAGCCTGAATTCTGTAGTGCGTCCCACGATGGTGTCTGCATCAAAGAATATAAACTATGCTTATTATTGATATATATTGATAGACTAGACTGAATATCAGTCAATTCTTCTACAATATTTTTAATAATCAGTTGCGTCTTTTCCTTCTTTTGCTTTTTTTCAATTACATTTTCCAAAAGAAGCGCAAATAGAAAACCTAAGAATGCAGCTATAAACTCAATTGAAATAGATTTTATATAATCAATCATAGTATTGACACATCCTATATAGATTAGAAAAATGAAATGCTATTCAATTCAATACAAATATTCATTTTATATTATCACAAAAATACAGAATAATAAAGAGAAATTTTGCAGATTTTTAAGAATTTTTGAATTTTAAGGATTTTAATTGTAAAAATACTATTTATGCAGTATAATGTTTTTAATCTGTATTTGATGGGGTGAAGAACTTGGGAACAACCGAAAAAAGGCGGAAATTTCTGATTAACGCGGTCTATTTTTCGCTTTTTGTAATACTATACTATCTTTTCATAAAATACGCGCTCTGGATTGTGGCGCCGTTCATTCTCGCGTTCCTGATTGCGATGCTGCTCCAGAAACCGATACGCAGAATAAACGAAAAAACGCATATCAATAAAAAATTCCTTTCAATTATATTTGTTCTGCTGATTGTCGCTTTTCTCGCGGGCGCGCTGACTCTCATCGGCTACCTCGCGGGCAACGAGCTCTATGACTTCGGCAAAACTCTCGCGGGCAAGCTCGGCTCGCTCCCGGCAGTTATAGAATCGGTCAAGAATCATATGATTTCGGTTGTTTCGGGGCTTCCCGGAAAGCTCGGAGCAACACTCTCCGATTCGATAAACGGAATCGCCGAAAAAGTGCTCAGCCTCGTTCGCGAAGAGGAGGCGGAAGCCGCGGCAAATACGGCCTCGGCCATACCCTCGGGCTCATTCAGCATTTCATCGCTCGCCACTCCGCTCGCGGGTATTCTCTCAAAGGCAAAGATGATTCCCGCCGTTCTCACTGCAATTCTTATCGGCATCATCTCCTGCTTCTTCATGACCTCCGATTATGACGGACTCATCAAGGTAATAAAGAAGGTTGCCTCGCCTGAGAGAGCAAAGACGCTCTCCAAGACAAAGCATGTCGTATTTGACATACTCGGCAAATGGTGCAAATCCTATGCCACCCTGCTTTTCATCACCTTCTGCGAAATGGCAATAGGCCTGCATATTCTCAAATTCGCGGGCGCTTATAAAGGCGGATATATATTTGCAATAGCGGTCTGCACGGCGATAGTCGATATTCTTCCCGTTTTCGGCACAGGCACGATTCTTATCCCATGGGGCATAATCAGCCTCTTCATGCATAAGGTTCCGCTCGGCATCGGCCTGCTCGTGATTTACGGCGTAATTACTGTCATCCGTCAGGTCATCGAGCCCAAAATCGTCTCATCAAATGTCGATGTCCATCCGGTAATTACGCTGATGTCAATGTATATCGGAATTCAGATTTTCGGCGTGCTCGGCATACTGATTCTCCCGATAACGGTAGTCATAGTCAAGACTCTCAATGACGAGGGAATCATACATCTCTGGGATCCGCAGAGTGGCGAAGAAGACGAAACGCCGCAGCTGCCGCAGGCGCCCGAAGAGCCGGCCGCAGAGGATTCCGCTCAACCGGCGGAGGCAGAAACTGATGTAAAGTGATTTCGCTTTACAATTATGCGATTCTTACAAAAAGAATTTAATGTGATTATAGATATTGCCCAAGGCATTTTGCCGGGGCAATATTTTTTTGCCTGAAAAATAAAAAATCGTTGAAATCATTTTTAATTTATGATATTATTTATGCACTATTGTGAATTATTCTCGGTTTTACCGAGGTTTAGGAGGAAGACCTTTGAAAGCTTACAACGCAAAAGACATCAGAAACATCGTCCTCGCCGGCCACAGCGGCAGAGGCAAAACCACACTCGCCGAGGCAATGCTCTACCTCGCAAAGGCGACCGACAGACTCGGCCGCGTAGCGGACGGCAACACCGTTCTCGACTATGATGCAGAGGAAAAGAGACGCAAGGCATCAATCTCAACCGCAATGGCGGGCTTTGAATGGAATAACACAAAAATCAATATTCTCGACACCCCGGGTCTTTTTGACTTCGCAGGCGGTGTTGCGGAAGGTATCCGCGCCGCAGAGGCAGCAGTTATCGTGCTCGCATCCGGCTCGGGCATAGATGTCGGCGCTGAGAAAGCTTACAAGGCCGCCGACAAGAGAGGCATAGCAAAGATCTTCGCTGTTTCCCGCTGCGACGCCGAGAATGCCGACTTCGGCAAAACTCTCGATGCCCTCAAAGAAGAATACGGCGCACCCATCTGCCCCGTAGTAGTTCACGTTTCAGGCACCACCTATGTTGATTTCTCAACAGGCAAGGCATATGAATACAGCAACGGCAAGGCAAGCGAAGTTGCAGTTCCCGATGACGCGGCCATCGCAGATATGCAGGCGGCATTCACCGAGGCGGTTGCCTCCGCAGATGAAGAACTCATGGAGAAATTCTTCATGGAAGAGCCCCTCACTCCCGATGAAATCGCAAAGGGCCTCAAGGCAGGCATTCTCAACGGCGATATCTATCCCGTATACGCTTGCTCCGGCTACAACACCGACGCGGTTGACCTTCTTCTCAACGGCATCGTAGCCTCCGCCCCCGACGCAACCCACGCCGCTGAAGGCGACATCAAGGTTGACGAAAACGGCAGCATAGCGGCTATCTGCTTCAAGACCATTGATGACCGTTTCGGCAAGATGAGCTTCTTCAAGGTAATTTCCGGCAAGCTCTCCGCAGCTATCCCCGCTTACAACAGCCGCACCGACAGCCAGGAAAAAATCGGCAAGATGCTCTTCCTCAAGGGTGAGAAGCAGGAAGATACAACCGAAATCGTCGCAGGCGATATCGGCATCGTCACAAAGCTTGATTCCTTCAAAACCGGCGACACTCTCTGCCCGCCCAAGTCAGATCTCACTCTCGCAGGCGTCAACTATCCCGCTCCCTGTCTTTCAATGGCAATCAGAGCCAAGAAGAAGGGCGAGGAAGACAAGGTTGCATCCGGCCTCAACAGAATCATCAACGAGGATCCGACCGTTGCATTCACCACCAATGTCGAAACTCACGAGCAGGTTGTTTCCGCTCTCGGCGAGCAGCATCTTGACGCTATAGTTACCAAGCTTAAGAATAAATTCAATGTTGAAGTTGAGCTCTCCGTTCCCAAAGTTGCTTACAGAGAGACCATCAGCAAGACAGCTTCCGTTCAGGGCCGCCATAAGAAACAGTCCGGCGGCAGCGGCCAGTTCGGCGATGTATGGATCCGCTTTGAGCCCCTCCAGGGTGAAGGTTTTGAATTCGCAGACGAAGTCGTCGGCGGCGCAGTTCCCAAGAACTTCATCCCCTCAGTTGAAAAAGGTCTCCGCAATGCTATCCTCAAGGGCCCCCTTGCAGGCTGCCCCGTTGTCGGTATCAGAGCAGTCCTCTACGACGGCTCCTCACACCCCGTTGACTCAAACGATATGGCGTTCCAGACCGCTGCGAGAATCGCTTTCAAGAACGGTATGGCGCAGGCCGGCCCGAAACTTCTCGAGCCCTACGGCCTTCTCAAAGCTTATATGCCCGGCGACAATCTCGGCGACATCATGGGCGATGTAACCAAGAGAC
>CAMUZD010000064.1 GCA_947165115.1 uncultured Clostridia bacterium | reverse complement strand
TTCCTTCTTGGGAGTGATACACATGCGGAAGGGGAGCTTCTCTTTTTTGCAGAGCTTGAAAACTTTCGGGAGCATGAGATATCTGCCGTTCATTCCGTAGAGCGAGCCCATGTGGTTATCCGCCTGAACGGGCTTGAGCCCCCATTTCCTGGCGAGATCAATCTGCGCCTGCGCCTCGGCAATTGCCTCTTTATAAGTGCAGTGCGCCTCAAAATCCTCGTTTTCGGGCCACATTCTGCCCTCGGGCATCATTATGCTCTTTGCGCCCGTAATCGGTCCCCAGGACCATCTCTCGCCCCATTCGTTCGTCATCGTCAGGTGAACACCCACCGCATACTGCGGATTTTCGGCGGCGAATTCAACTGCCGCCTTCGCTTCGGGGCAGGGAATCATTACGGTTGATGACTGTATGCATCCGCTTCTGAAAAGATCGAATATCGCTTCATTTGCGCTTTTGCACATTCCGAAATCGTCTGCATTGATTATCAGATATTTGCTCATAGATTTCTCCTTATCTGTAAATCGTCAGCGTAACCGGCGTATCGACAGGATAATAATCGCCGGGAGCCGGCTCGATTTTTTCAACTTTCCCTACATTCTTAAGACCTGAAAGCCCGTGGCTGAGGCCTGTTTTGGTATAAACCTCGGTGAAGCCGTGGCTCTTAATCTCGGCTACGCCCGCATCTTTTCTCATCATCCTGACATCGGGCAGCTTTGCGAGCTCGGCATCGGGACGGCTGTAAACGGGATTCTCATCGTCGTCGAGAGTGACCGTGCAGGAAACATATCTGTTTTCGCCGTAATATATCTCAATGCGATAGGGCTCGGCAAGCTGACGCTTGTCAATCGTTCTCACAAACTGAATCGGTCTGCCGTCCGCGGTATAGAGGAATATCTCGCTTCCCTGCGGAGTCCTGCGCTCGAGCTGAATATCCTTGCCGTCGAGTTCAAGGCCCGGGAAAATGACCGAGACCTGCGCGTAGGCTTCCATTCTCGAGGAGGTCTTGATGAGAATCTTCTCCTCGGCGGAGTTTACGTTTCTCATCCATATCGAATCAAACGCAGGCGCATCAATCGGAGTATAGTCTTCCGGCGCCTGAACATAGCACTCTTTATCCAGCGGATAGAGAGACATCTGCATCGAAGGCGATGCGGGATTCCAGAGAATGCCGTCTGCAGAAAGAATTATGCCCGTATAGGCAAAGGCGGCGCCCGAATTGTCATCGGCAGGGGGCTTGCCCGCGCTCGCGGCGCATATCATATCCTTGCCGTTGTAGCTGAGAATTTCAAAGCTGCGTTTGTCAGCTTCGTCCTCATAGACGGATGAAGTGTATCTCAGGAAATAGTAAACCGATGCGTCGCCGGATCTGACGGAGCAGAGGCGTATTTCCTCGGTGTCCTTTTCTCCGTATTCAATCCTGCCGCCTTCAAATACGTTTCTCTCCTCATCAATATCAAAGATGTAGGCGGTAACATATCTGAGAGAGCCGTCAAGGTCGGTCGTGATTATGCATTCGTTTATGCCGTCATTGTCGAGATCGTAGTAGTATTCATTGAATTTTGAGTTGTCAAGACTCCTGACGCGCGCCGGCAGCTCTGCGGAATTGAGATAGAGGTCAATATCCTTTATTCTTACGGCGTGGACCTTTTCATATCTCTCCTTGAATTCGGTGCTTCTGAAATACTCTGTATATTTTGCCCTCGCCTCCGCGGGGAGGATTTCAACCTCCTGCCTCGGCGCGGTTGTGGAGAGATCTTCATCTGTGATTTCCGTAACCGCAGTGGTTGTTTCGGGCTGATTCTTGATTGAGGGCAGTAGCTTGATTGCCGTTATCAGCAGTGCTATGCCTGCAACCGCCGCAAGAACAGCGCCGATTATGACTGCCTTGCTTAGTTTCTTTTTCGGCTTTTCCTCTTCCGGTGTTTCGGGCGGAGCGGGAGGTTCCTCAAGCTTTTCATTGAGCTTGAAGGATTTCTTTTTGCCGAGCAGGGCGTTGAGAATCTCCTCTGCGTCTTCGGGCCTGTCTTCCGGGTTTACGGACATACCCTTCATTATCGCAAATTCCGCATCGGGCGGAATATCCGCCGTGCCGCACAGGGGAATGAAATCATCCTCCGGTGTGTCGCGGTGTCTGCTGTCTGCCGGCACATTGCCCGTAAGCATATAGTAAAGGACCGCGCTGATTGAATATATATCGGATTCCTTGCTTCCCGTGCCGGAATCATACTGTTCCTTCGGAGCGAAGCCTTTTTCGGGTTCTTCATCGGTATCGGACAAAAAGCCGAAACCCGTCAGGCGGATTTTTCCGTTTTTGCAGATCATTATGCTGTCGGGGGTGATTGCGCCGTGAATATGCCCGGCTCTGTGAATTCCCGAGAGCGCCCTCATTACGGGTGTTATATCCGCGACCGTATTGCGGAAGCTGTATTGACCTTCCTCATCGATTATATCCCTGACCGTTTCGCCTTCAAGATATTCGGTAATGACATAGGCGGTGTTGTTCTCGAGTCCGCAGTCGATTATCTTTGTGATTGCCTCAAAATAGTCAAGCTCGCTGAGCGCGGATGCCTCGGAGATGATGCCGGAAACTTTTGAGGAGTATTCCGCGGCGTCGCCCGTGACATTGACCGTTTTGCCGTCGGCTCCTCTGGAAGCGCAGGCTCGGGGCAGGTATTCCCTGACCGTAACTCTCTTATCGGTAGCGTTGTCAACTGCGATATATGTAAAACCGAAACCGTCTCTTTTTGCGGGGATACCCAGAGTATATTGCCCGGCTATGACCGTGCCCGGTGAGAGGGCGTCTTCATACTGCGCGGGCGCAGAGGGGTCAAAACCGCAAAACGGGCAGACTGTTCTGCCGCTCTCGTATTCACGCATACAGGAATAACATTTCTGCAAAACTTGCCGCCCCTTTCCGTATTCTTATTATTCCGGGCGTCATTGCCCGTATAAAATTATTTTACTATGGTATATATTGAATTGTCAACTGATTAAATGAAAATTATTATAAAATAATTGTTGACCTCAATATCAATCGGAATTATAATGAAATTATCAAATGAAAAAGGGTGATGCCTGATGAAAAAGTATGATTACATTGTCGTCGGCGCGGGCCTTGCAGGGCTTGCGGCTTCGGTTGAGCTTGCGCTTGCTCAGAAAAAGGTGCTGCTTATCGAGCAGCATAATCTTCCGGGCGGATGCTCCACAAGCTTTGTGAGAGGCCGGTTTGAATTCGATCCCTCGCTTCACGAGCTCTGCGGAGTCGGCCCCGAAAATGACCCGGGCGACGTGAGAAACATGTTTGACAGATACGGAATTAAAATCAATTGGAAGCGCGTTGATGACTGTTTCAGAATTATTTCCGAATACAGTGACGGAACTCCGATGGACGTCACGATGCCCGCAGGCCGTCAGGCGTTTATTGATAAGCTCGATTCTTATGTTCCGGGCTACAGGGATAAAATTGAGAATCTTTTCCGCCTGTTTGACGAGGTCAACGACGGCATAGCCTATGTCAGCCGCCCGAAATACAGCCTGCCGAAGGTTATGATCAAATACACCGATCTGCTCAAGGTCGGCGCCAAGAAGGTTGACGAAGTCTTTAATGCGCTTGAACTTCCGCAGAAAATAAGGGATATCCTCTCCACCTACTGGAGCTATCTCGGCGTCAGCCTCGACTCGCTCTCATTTGCCCACTATGCGAGCATGGTCTCGAATTACATAGCCAAGGGCGCCTATATTCCCGAAAAGACCTCCCACGAAATCAGCGTGGCGCTGGTTGAGAAATTCAGGGAGCTCGGCGGTCAGATGATATTCAACTGCCGCGCGGAGAGCTTCATTTTTGAGGGCGACAAATGCGCGGGCGTCAACACCACTCTCGGCGAATTCAGAGCGGACTGCGTGCTTGCGAATATCAATCCCGATATCATCTACGGTAAGATGATGGATCAGAGCCTCATACCCGATAGGGAAAAGAAGCTTTCAAACGCGAGAAACAGGCAGTTCGGCGGCAGGATGTTTACCTGCTATCTCGGCCTCAACAAGACTGCCGAAGAGCTCGGTATCAAAGATTACAGTATTTTCATGTCATCTTACGCGGATTCCGTGAAGGAGTATAATTCGCTCAAGAAGATTGACACAAATAAGTATTCGATTTTCCTCTGCTACAATGTAGCAAATCCCGGCTTTTCGCCCGAGGGCACCTGCGTCTGCTCGTTTACCAAGATGTATACCTCAGCCGAGGATTGGGACAATCTTGATGCCGCGGATTATTTTGCAATGAAAGAGAGAATTGCAAAGGAACTGATTGCCCAGCTCAGGGATAAGGCGGGCATAGATCTTGAACCTTATATCGAGGAAATCTCAATCGCAAGTCCCTGGACTTTCGCAAGGTATCTCAACGCCCCAGAGGGAGCAGTTTACGGCTACGAGACGAGGGATTGGGACGATATAATGAGCAGAAATATGTCGCTCGCAACCGATTATCCCATCAAAGGCCTCATCCCGATAGGCACGGCCGGCCCGAGAGGCGACGGCTATTCATCCGCTCTCTACTGCGGCTATCAGCTCGCTTCAATCGCAATGTCAAAGGAGGGAAAGTAAATGCCATACGGAGTTAAATTAAAAGGGCTCGGCGGCAACGATATGAAGGAATTCGCCTTCCTTCCCAAAACCCGCGATGCCATTATAGCATCCGCCGAAGGAAAAGACGTTGACGGCGAATTCATAATCAATCAGAAGGCAAAAGCCCTCCATCCCGATTATCAGGCGCTCACGGTCAGAGAGATTATCGACCATGTTGACGCGAAAACCTATATTCTCGGAAATGAGGACGGCTCGCCCGTAGCATATTTCAAGGCAGGTCAGTATCTGAGCCTGCAGTTCATAATTGATAATTCGATAATAACCCGCCCCTATTCGATAAGCTCGTCTCCCCAGTGGAGTCTGCTCGGCAAATATGCGGTCACAATCCGTAAAAATCCCGGCGGCTTTGCGGCGGATAAGATTATTGACACTCTCCGCACGGGCGATAAAGTAATCGCGAGCGCTCCCGAAGGCAGCTTCTTCTATGACCCGATAAGAGACGGGAAATCCGTTATCGCTCTCGCGGGCGGCAGCGGAATCACTCCCTTCCTCTCGATGGCCTACGCCATCCGCGACGGCATCGAGGATTTCAATCTCACAATTATCTACGGCTCACGCGATGACAAGAGCATTCTTTTCAAGGATGAGCTCAAGTCAATAACCAATGACTGCGCCAAGGTCAAGGTTGTCCACGTCCTCAGCGAAGAGACCAGAGACGACTGCGAGAGCGGATTCATCACCGCCGAGCTTATTTCAAAATATCTCCCCTCAAACGGCACCTGCTCTATATTTATGTGCGGTCCGGAGGCAATGTATAATTTCGTCGGCAAAGAGGTCGAAAAGCTCGGTATCGATAATAAATTCATCCGTAAAGAGCTCCAGAGCGTGACAAAGGATGTTGCCTCTCAGCCCGGTTACCCTGCTGATTGCAAAGATCAGGTTTACAATGTGAAGCTTATCAGAGGCAACGCGGTCTATGAGTTTTCAGCAAGCGCAAACGAGCCGGTGCTCGTTGCCATAGAGAGAGCGGGCATCGCTGCTCCCTCTCGCTGCAGATGCGGCGAATGCGGCTGGTGCAGATCAAAGCTTCTCAAGGGCAATGTTTTCATTCCCGAAGGAACCGACGGCAGACGCAAGGCGGATAAGGATTACGGCTATATTCATCCCTGCGCCAGCTTCCCGGTTTCGGATATAGAAATCGAAGTTCCTGGAGTTTATACCGAATAATTCAAAAAATTCAAGCCACCCGTGAGGGTGGCTTTTCTTATATCTAAATTAGAATCCGTGGCCACCGCCGCCACCGCCGTGGCCGCCTCCGCCGCCACCGTGACCGCCTCCGCTGCCGCCGGATGAGCGGGTGGTGACCTTGTCCTTGAGGAATATGCTCCTGACTGTCAGGGGCAGATTGGTGTCGATGCCGTCGATTTCATCGCCGCGCTTGTCCTTCATCAGCTTAGGCAGGCGTCTCTGGATAATCACGATGACTATGCATATCATCATCGCGAGCCCGAAGGCAATCAGGAAATATGCGACATATTTCATCGGGGAAAAGATTCTGCCGCCCTGAAGCAGAGTCGCGATGCGGCTGAAAACCTCGCTCGCGCAGAGGTAATAATCGCCTTTTGTAGCATACATATATGTATCATCGGTGATTTCATTTGCGCGTGTTTTGGTTATTGTCTTGTATATTTCTCCGTCCGAATAAATATAGATATTGCGGTTCTGCATATCTATCGCGAAGAGGGTCCCGCTTTCGCTGCCGAAATAATAGTAATAGAGATTCTGCGCCATATCATCTGTGCTGCCGTAGGAATGGCTGCCTCTCGTGACTATTCCCGCATTGCCGTAGGGGAGTATATCCTGCAGCTGAGTATTCAGAATTTTCTCCTGCTCGTCGGTGAATAAATCGGCCATATCGTCTATGACTATTTTATAGTTTCCCTCGGCAAAAGCAACCGGAGAGAATGCGAGGTAGAGCATCGCCGCGGTAAAAAGCAGGGCAAGAAGCTTTTTAATTGCCATCGTGCGACGCCCCCTTTCTCGTAAAGAAATCGGGTGCCGGATGAGTGCAGAGGCGGTCGAAAAGACCTATTACGCTCAGGCAGTTGACGATTACAATCAGCTGCGAAATCAGCGCCGCACCTGCGTAGTATATATCGTTGAACGGGTTCTTGACCGTCAGCACCAGGCAGGCGGCGATAAAGAGAACCGAGCTTATGCCGTTTATGAGGATTATATTAAGAGAATCATCCGAGCGGATGAGGAAGAGCATGGCGATAAATGCTCCCGCGGCGATTATGAGCGCCGCTCCGCAGAGGAAAACGGCCGCATTCATCGAAGGAATACGCACGGCCTTGAGAATGCTCATTGAGTAAACGGCCATTATAAAAATAGTAACTATCGAGGAAAAAGAAGCGGCGTTCTTTGCTTTTTTGACTATTTTCTCTTTTCTCTTTGCCGCTTCGGATGAAATCTTATCCGTCTTCGTTTTGCCCGAAATATTGCTTCTCTGGCGCTAGCGAATTTTCAAAGCGCAGACGGTCAGCACAACGAGCCAAACTGCCAGCAGCAGGGAACAAATACCGGTGAGCGTGCCGGGAGTCATATATCCGAAAATCAGAATGAAAGCTGCGAAAAGTATCACCGTCACGAGCGAGACGCCTATGAAGAACTTGCTCCTTGAAACGGGCAGGTCCATAGCCATCTTGCCGGTCTGTCCGTTCGCAACCGCATAGGCGACGCGGTTATTCCTCATTTTATGCGTCATGAACCAAACCGGGTATAAATCCGCCCTGACTCCGGCCTTTTCAACTCTGGCGGCGAGCTTATCGTCGTCGTAGTCGAATTCCATATCCTTATGGTTATTGGCTCTCTCGATTTCCTCTTTCATCTCGTCAACGGCTTCTTCCGTGACCTCTTCATCATAGGTCCCGGGATCGACAGACGGAATATCCGCGTAAAAATCGCCGAGATATCCCTCACGGAAGGGCGCGGCCTCCGAATGAGAATAGGGGGCAATCGCCGCAGCGAGATTGTCGTCAAATGCCGCAGAAGCGTCTCTGACTATATTTTCGGATTCTCCGCCGCCCGTGGTGACCTCATTCGCGAATGTCATATGATGATGTTTATTGCCCTCATCAAAATCGCGGTGGCCTTCGACCACTACCGTGCCCGGTTTGTAGCCGACCGTGTAGTTATAATGCGGAATATATACGCCCCTGAAGCTGTTTTCACCG
>CAMUZD010000063.1 GCA_947165115.1 uncultured Clostridia bacterium | reverse complement strand
TAAGTTATCTTGATATTGAAGACTTCGCCCTCAACAATATAAACCGGTTTATTCTTTATGGTAAATATCTTGCAGGCATCGGTCAGTATGCTCTTTTCTTCCTCGGTAAGAGAAGAGAGAACGGCAATCAGATCGTTTAATCTGAAGGACTGCGGAGTCTGACCCTGATACATATGTTTTCTGTTTGGAATAGACGAGATAAGAGAGCCGTCTTCGCTCTCTACTATTGTATCGGTAGCGGGGATAACGGTATCACAGGCGCCGTATTTAATCGCCGCCTCAACATTTTCTTCGATTATTCTGTGAGTAAGGAACGGGCGGACAGCATCGTGAGTAACGATAATTGTATTATCGTCGGTTTCTCTGTTTTCCTTAATGAATTTAACAGCGTTCTCGAGAGTGCCGTTTCTGGTTTCTCCGCCTTCGATTACCGTAACAGGCTTACCTTCGGGAAGATATTTCTTGATAAGGTCCTTTGTGATTGCAACCCATGGCTTCGGGCAAAGAACTATTACTTCATCTATGCTACTGTGAATATAGAATTTCTCGATTGTATGTATTATAACGGGCTTTGATGCAAGATCAAGGAACTGCTTGGGTGTATCAATGTTTCCCATGCGGCTTCCTTTTCCGCCGGCGAAAATTGCGGCATATACCATATCATTTACCTCCGCTTACCATTTTGTTGTATTCTTCACAGATTTCTTCGGCTTCTCCTGAAGCGATGATTTTGCCGTGATCGAGAATAATAGCCTTATTGCAGATTTTGAGCACCTGGTCGACCGAATGAGAAACAAACAGCACTGTAACGCCTTTGTCAAACATCGACATTATTTTGGCTTCGCTCTTTTTTCTGAATTTGGCGTCTCCGACTGAAAGAACTTCATCAAGAATAAGTATATCGGGCTCAACAGCAGAAGCTATGGCGAAACCGAGTCTCGCTCTCATACCGGATGAATAGTTCTTTACCGGAACATTCATAAAATTCTGAAGTTCGGAAAACTCAACTATTTCGTCAAATTTTTTTTCGATGAATTTTCTCGAGTAACCCATTGTTGCGCCGTAAAGATAGATGTTTTCCTTGCCGGAATAATTTGAGTCAAATCCGGCGCCGAGTTCCAGCATGGGCGCAACCACTCCGCTGACGGAAACGGTTCCTTCGGTTGGCTTCAGAACACCGGCGATGACTTTGAGAAGTGTGGATTTTCCAGCTCCGTTGAAGCCTAGAATTCCGACTCTGTCGCCTTTTTCAACGGTCAGGTTGATATCTTTAAGCGCCCAGAATTCGGTAAAATGAATCTGCCGCTTGAGAAGTTTTATAAAATACTCCTTGAGATTATCAACCTTTTCGCTGTTAAGGTTAAACATCATACTCATATTTTTAACTTCAATTGCGGGTTTGCTCATAAAATAAACCTTTCAATCAAATATGAAGAATGAATTTATCCTGCTTTTTGTAGAATACAAGAAGTCCGATGAATAATGAAACAAGTGCGAAGCCGAGTGAATAGATCAGATGATGAATATTGAACATCTCTCCGTATAACACACAGCACCGGAACATTTCAGTAATTGAATACATCGGGTTTGCCATCAGCACATAGCTGAAGAGTTTGCTGCTGATTTTGAGCGCGTCGATTTTATATACAATCGGCGTCATATAGAAAAGGAGCAGACAGAACACTTCATAAAGATAGTCAATATCTTTAAAGAATACATCGAGTGTGCAGAGAATAAGTCCGATACCTATTGCGAGAATAAGGAGAATCAATATAGGGATTGGGGAGAGCAGTATATATGCAGTAATATGCGGCGGATTCTTGCCCGTGACGCAGAAGAATATTATAAAGCATACTAAAACAATAAGAGAAATAAAGAAAGTGATGAAATTAGATAATACATTAGAAATCGGGTAAATGTATTTCGGAACATAAACCTTCTTTATGACCGATGCGCTGTTTCTGATTGAACGCATGGCTCTTTTGGTTGATTGAGAATAGAATTCATAGAGCAGACGGCCGCATAAAAGATAAATAGGATAGTTGACAACACCTGAGCTGGATTTTCCGAATACATTTCCGAAAATGAAAACAAGCACGATAGTTGTCAGCAGCGGCTGCAGAAAAGTCCAGAACATACCGAGAATTGAATCGCGGTATTGCAGCTTTATATTTTTACGCACTATCTCATACATGAGACCGCGGTATTTATAAAAGTTTCTGAGGTATTTCATCTGAAATCAGATTCCCCACTTTGAGTAGTATTTCAGCATGGACTGTATCTGGATAAATTTCAGCTTCATATCCTTTTTGGATTCTCTGCCCCATTCGTGATAGACGGTGGCATAGGGAAAATAGAATACTTTGCTGACTTTATTGACTTCTCTGGTGAGATCGCAGTCCTCAAAATACATAAAGTATCTGCTGTCAAAACCGCCGAGCTTTTTGAATAATTCCGTCCTGATTACCATGAAGCAGCCTGTGGCATTTTCTATCTGCCTAGGCATTGTCATATCCTCATCGAGCATCGCATATTCCCTGAGGAGCTTGCCCGGTTCTTTTCCGCGAAGGCGGCTGGCGGCAAGATAATAGGGTTTCGGAATTCTTTTGCCGAGAATCTGAGGCCTGCCGTCGGGGAATTCTATCTTGGGCGAGAGCATTCCAATTTCTTCATGCTCTTCAAGATAATCCGTCATCTGAGAAACGACATCATCCCTGAGAACTATGTCGGGATTGATGATTACATGATAATCGGAATCAAGGCGGTCGATAATGCTGTTGTGGCCGGCGCCGAAACCGATGTTTCTTTCTGAAACGATCAGTTTAACCTGCGGAAAATTCTCGCGCAGAAATTCAACAGTCCCGTCGGTCGAGCCGTTGTCAACAGCATAAAGAGTGAAGTCACAGGCTGTATTTTTCAGCAGCGTGCTTACCGCTTCGCCGATAGTCCTGATATTGTTGTAAGTAACGATACAGCCGGTTACTTTTTTATTCATTCGCATAATCCTTTCCGTGTGGCACTATGGAAAAAGATAGCCAATCATTTTTATCCGGAATTTAAGCTTCTGTAAAAGTGTAGTCGTTGCTCCCGTAACATTGTCTCCGTGTCTTCTCCAGAAAATCAGCGGTTCATCGGTCAATACAATTTTAAATCCTTTTTTAATTGAATTAAGACCTATCCACCAATCGTGCATTGGTATCGAAGCGGGGAATGGGAGCGAAGAAACGAGAACTTCGCGTCTGATTGCCATACAGCAGCCGACGAAAGAATTTCTGATAAAATTCTTTGTAAACCCGGTGTTTGAATTATAAAGTTCAAAGCTGGTTTTGCCGGTGTTGTTTAGATTCACATCAGTTATAATTGCATTATGCAAAACAATATCTGCTCCGTCTTCAAACAGCTTCTGAACAGTATTTACTTTATCGGGAAGCCAGACATCATCCTGGTCGCAGAGATAGATATAATCGCCTGTGCAGTTATTGATTGCATTCTCAAAATTTGCGACAACGCCTTTTCCTCTGCCGGCAATATATTTTATCCTTTTATCGTTAAATGCTTCAACTGCCGGCTTGGTATCGCCCGACGGATTATCATCCGAAATGATTAATTCATCGTCATCGCCGAGTTGAGGCAATATGGATTTAATCTGCTCTCCGATATACTTTCCGCCGTTATAGGCGGCAAGAGCAACTGAGATGCTCATATCAATAAAGCTTTGCGCCTGCGGGAATGTGATTGTCAACCATCAGCAGATGGAGTCTTTCTTCTCCCTCTTCCTCGTGAATTGCTGAGAGGAGCATACCGCAGGAATCGATTCCCATCATATTGCGGGGAGGAAGATTGACGATAGCAATGCAGGTTTTGCCAATTAATTCCTCGGGCTCATAATAAGGATGAATGCCGCTGAGTATGGTTCTGTCAGTGCCGGTGCCGTCATCGAGAGTGAACTGCAGGAGCTTCTTGCTCTTTTCAACTGCAACACAGTTCTTGACCTTCACTGCACGGAAATCGGATTTGCTGAAAGTATCAAAATCGACCATATCTTCAAACAGCGGTTCAATAACTACTTTTGAAAAATCGATCTTTTCTTCAGCTTCGGGAGCAGGTGATGCTTTTTTATTGGAATCGCTGTCAAGAGATTTCATGGTCGGGAAAAGGAGAACGTCTCTGATTGCCTGCGAATCTGTCAGGAGCATAACCATTCTGTCAATTCCGTAACCGATGCCGCCTGTCGGGGGCATACCGTATTCGAGAGCCATGATGAAATCTTCATCTGTGGTTTCTGCTTCATCGTCGCCCTGAGAAAGAGCAAGTTCCTGAGCTTTGAATCTTTCTCTCTGGTCGATAGGATCGTTCAGCTCGGAATATGCGTTTGCCATTTCCCATCCGTTCATAAAGAACTCAAATCTTTCAACATAATCGGGATTGCCGGGCTTCTTCTTGGTGAGAGGAGAGATTTCAATCGGATGATCCATAATGAAAGTCGGCTGAATAAGATGTTCCTCAACGAATTCTTCAAAGAAGAGATTGAGTATATCACCTTTGCCGTGTCTTTCTTCATATTCAACATGATGCTCATCGGCAACTTTTCTGGCTTCTTCAAGAGTCTTAATCTCATTCCAGTCAACACCCGAATACTTCTTGACAGCGTCAATCATTGTCAAGCGTTCAAATGGTTTGCCGAGATCCATCTCTATTCCGTTATAAGAAATCTTCTCGGAGCCGACTACCGTCTTTGCAAGATGACGGTAAAGATTCTCGGTAAGATCCATCATGCCGTTATAATCGGTATATGCCTGATAGAGCTCCATAAGCGTGAATTCGGGGTTGTGTCTTGTGTCAACGCCTTCGTTTCTGAAAACTCTGCCGATTTCATAAACTCTTTCCATTCCGCCGACAATGAGTCTCTTAAGATAAAGCTCGAGAGAAATACGAAGCTTAACATCTTCATTGAGAGCATTGAAATGAGATAAGAACGGTCTCGCTGCTGCGCCGCCCGCGTTGGAAACAAGGATGGGAGTTTCAACTTCAATAAATCCCTGATTATCGAGATAGTTCCTAATTTCTTTAATTATCGCCGAGCGCTTGTAGAAAGTCTCTCTTACCTCCGGATTCATAATGAGGTCAAGATAACGTCTGCGGTAGCGTGTATCGGTATCGGTAAGGCCGTGAAATTTTTCGGGCAGGGGAAGGAGAGATTTTGAAAGAAGACGGACCGCTTTGGTATGAACGGATAATTCGCCTTTCTCGGTTCTGAATACAAAACCTTTTACTTCGAGTATATCGCCGATATCCCATTTTTTGAAATCGTTATATGTTTCTTCACCGACATCGTCGATTTTGATATAGCACTGGATTCTGCCGTTTCTGTCGGCGATGTTAAAGAAACTTGCTTTGCCCATCTTTCTTTTGAACATCATTCTGCCGCAGATGCAGACATCCTTGCCGTCAAGCTCTTCAAAGCGAGCTCTGATTTCATCGGTGTGAATATTCTGGTCAGCTGTCGTGATTACAAACGGATCTTTGCCCGCCTGCTGCAGAGTTTCTAGTTTTTCAAGTCTGATATCTCTGTCAGAGAGAGCGCCTGAATTGACCTTTTCGTTAGCCATTATTTGCTCTCCTTTTTATACTGAGTGGAAACAACTTTCATTGTAATGGTTTTGCCCGAAGGAGTCTGGACCTTGATTTTGTCACCCTTCTTTTTGCCGAGCAGAGCGCTGCCGACGGGCGAATCATCGGTAACAGCGATTGCACCGGGAATATCGGTTGAAGAGCCGATAAAGCATATAATCTCTTCACCATCATCTTCAACAACGACAGTGGAACCGATATGAACAACACCTTTTTTGAAGAAGTTATCGTCAACTATTTCAACAGAGTCAAGTTCTTTTTCGCGCTGGGCAATGTCTTCTTCTAGCTTTGCCTGATCGTTTCTAGCCTCGTCATATTCTGCGTTTTCAGAAAGGTCGCCGTGTGAGCGTGCTTCCTGAAGTTTCTGAGCTATTTCTTCTCTGCCCTGATTTTTGAGATATTCAAGTTCTTTCTCGAGCTTCTCGTATTCGCTTCTGGTAATCTGTTTTGCCATGGTATTATCTCCTTTAAGAGTTTATTGACAATCTATTATTATAATAATTTTATATAAAAAGTCAAGTATAATTACATGATTGTAATAATGCGTGAAGACAGCCTCAGCCGTCTTCTCCGAACAGTAATTCAATTTCATCTCGAGTCATTTCCCTGCATTCGCCGGGTTTCAATGATTCGTCAAGTTTAAGTGCTCCGATTGCCGTGCGTTTCAGTTTATCTACGTGGTTTCCGACTGCAAGGAACATCCTTTTAACCTGATGATATTTTCCTTCTCGTATCTTAATCTTGCAACAGTATCCGTAATCATCTTTGTAATAATTAATTCTAGCAGGTAAGCATTGAGTCCCGTCCGATAATACTACGCCGTTTTCGAGCGATGCGATTGCTTTTGAATCGAGCGGTCTTGTGAGTGTGGCAATATAAGTTTTATAAACATGATGAGACGGGCTGACTATCCTGTGGCATAATTCGCCGTCATCTGTTATTATCAACAATCCTTCAGTATTCTTATCAAGTCTACCGCAGGGGAAGAGAGAGCGGCGCATAAGATTATCGGGGATAAGGTCAATAACAGTTTTTTTGTTATCGTCTTTTGTTGCAGTGATTACTCCGTCAGGCTTATTCATCATAATGACAATATGATTCTTTGACGCAAATTCAAAACCGTTGACATTTATGCTGTCAGCAGAAGAATCCACTAGTTCTTCACTGCGAAGAACGATATTGCCGTTAACTTTTACTTTACCCGATTTTACCAGTTCTCTCGCTTCTTTTCGGGAAACATTGCAGTTGAGAGCGATAATCTTATCCAGACGGTTTAAGGACATGTTTATACTCCTGAAATTGTTGTTGAATAAATCATATCATATATTGAAAAAATCCGCAAGGCATTTAACCTTGCGGATTATATTCATAATTCAGTAATTACGCAAGCTCTGCGAAATACTTAATTGTTCTTACCATCTGGCTGGTGTAGCTGTTCTCGTTGTCATACCATGAAACAACCTGAACCTGATAGGTATCGTCGTCAATTTTGGAAACCATGGTCTGGGTAGCATCAAAGAGTGAACCGAACTTCATGCCGATAACGTCGGAAGAAACAACTTGATCCTCATTGTAACCGTAGGATTCGGAAGCGGCAGCCTTCATAGCGGCGTTGATGCCTTCCTTGGTAACGTCTGCGCCTTTGACAACAGCGACAAGAATAGTGGTGGAACCGGTGGGAACGGGAACTCTCTGAGCTGAGCCGATGAGTTTGCCGTTGAGCTCGGGAATAACAAGGCCGATAGCTTTTGCTGCGCCGGTGGAGTTGGGAACGATGTTTGCAGCGCCTGCGCGTGCTCTTCTGAGGTCGCCCTTTCTGTGAGGACCGTCAAGAATCATCTGGTCGCCTGTGTAAGCGTGGATTGTGCTCATGATACCGCTCTGGATAGCAGCGTACTTGTTAAGAGCGTCTGCCATCGGAGCGAGGCAGTTTGTTGTACAAGAAGCAGCGGAGATGATTTTATCATCAGATGTGAGAATATCCTCGTTAACTGAGAATACAACTGTGGGAAGATCATTGCCTGCGGGAGCAGAGATAACAACCTTCTTTGCGCCTGCGTCGATGTGAGCCTGGCTCTTAGCCTTTGAGCAATAGAAACCTGTGCACTCAAGAACAACGTCAACACCGATTTCGCCCCAGGGGAGCTCAGCAGCGTTGGGCTTAGCGTAAATTGTGATTTCCTTACCATCAACGATGATGGAGTTTTCGCCTGCCTCTACAGTGTGGAGATTCTCTCCGATAGCACCGCAATAGCCCTTCTGAGCTGTGTCGTACTTTAAGAGGTTAGCGAGCATTTTGGGATCTGTAAGGTCGTTGATAGCAACAACTTCATATCCCGGTGCGCCAAACATCTGTCTGAACGCGAGACGGCCGA
>CAMUZD010000062.1 GCA_947165115.1 uncultured Clostridia bacterium | reverse complement strand
GTATTCGGAACGGTCAATATATTATCACAATATAATTAAAAAATCAATATCTTTTTGAAATTATTTATTTTTCGCTCAAAACAGCCGAATCGCATGCCGGGTTGAAATAATACGGAAAATATGCTAAAATTAAATTGTAAAGGAGAATTGATATGAAACACATTAAAAAGATACTTTGCTTAGCGTTGGCTCTGCTGATGATTATTCCCGCAGTCACCGCATTCGCGGATGAGGAACCCGCCGATGAGCCTGCCGCTCAAGTTCCAGAAATTGATTATCTCGACACATCGGCAATTGACGGAAAGCTGATTGCTTACAAAGGAGTAGAGACATATTTTGTGGTCTATCCCTTCCCCGTGGAATCGGAGAGCAGATTTGATATTTACAAAGCAGAGATTACCTGCAGCGACGACAGCGTGCTGGAAATTAAGCCCGATAAAGGTGAGCAGGCAAGATTCGGAAGCGTGCTTATTATCGGCAAAAAGCTCGGCTCGGCAACAGTGACCGTTACGGAACCCGAAAGCGGTAAAACCTGCGAGGTTGAAGTAATCGTTATCCCCTCAATCGGTTACTATATCCGCAATTTCTTTATGAACCTCGAATATGTTCCTTTCTTTGTGTTTATGAGGATAGTGTCAATACTTAATCAAATCGGAATAATCAAGTAATTAATAAGCCCTCTCGAAAAGAGAGGGCATTATATTTTTAATTTTACTGTTCGTCTTCTGGAGCTGATTCTTCGGCTGTTTCGGTTACCGCGTCTTCAACAGCTTCAACTGCGTCTGCGGGGACAACTGTTTCCGCTGCTTCTTCGACCTGAGCAAGCTCGGCTTCTGCGCCATGGCGCTTTGCGATGAGAGCCGCGAGAATTCTCTTATGCTCATCATTGGGAAGAGCGTATTTCAGAGTGGGAATCGCAGCGAGGACCATACCTACTGCCGGCGGGATTGAAATCAGGAAGAACATTGCCGCAGCAAATTTACCGCCATTATAGGTCTGGAAATCGGCGCCGTTGACAAGGGCGTTATTGAGGAGCGCAACATTCTTATCCGAGAAGCCAACCACCGCATAGACAGCACCGGAAATAAGAGAAGCGATACCTGCGGAGAGCTTGGTGATAAAGGACTGGCCCGAGAAGAATACGCCGTCGGGACGAACGCCTGTGTGATATTCCTCATAGTCAACACAGTCGGCAATCATGACGGACTGGAGAACGTTGAGCGAGCCCATCGAAGCGCCTGCCATGAAGAACAGGACAGACATTACGAGCATTCCGCCCCATGTGAGGACATTGCCCTTGGAAATAAGGAAGAAGACGAAGATGAGAGCAAAGGGAATTGCGCCGACAAGCGAGAAGAAATTATAGAGTTTCTTTTTCTCAAATTTATTGATGAACTTCGGCACAAAGAGCGGGAATGCAATCATACCGCCGAACAGGCCGATTACGAGAATAACTATCTTGAGAACAAGAGTGATATTCAGATCGCCGTTCACAAAGAGCGTTGCGCCGATATCGTTATTGAAGAAATAATACATGACAAGAGTCATGGCAACAATGGCAAGAAGCTGAATCGGGCTTCTCAAAATACCGGAAATAAGAATCTGGCGGAAAGGCTTGTTGCCGAACATGATCTTGAAATTCTCTTTTATAGTATAAGTTTTCTGGTTCTTGGGATTGACCTTTTCCTTGACGGAAATACCCGCAAACTGGAAGAGGACGGAAGCGAATATGGTCATAACGATTGCAAGGGTGATATAAGCCGCTCTGAGCGAGTGCGCCTCATCCATACCGCGCGCCTTGAACATCCCCTGGAAAGCAGGAGCAATCATAGTAAATAAAGTTCCTATCATACCGACGTTGGCAACTGCACGGGCAAGGGTGAGAACCTTTGCGCGGTCGTGCTGATCCTCTGTCATAAGCGATGTTACACCCCAGAGAGGAATATCACCGATAGTATAAGTCATACCCCAAAGAACATAAGAAATCGCTGCCCAAGCAATAATAAGCGCCGCTTTGGCACCGGTCTTCTTGACAAAGCCGAGCTCGCTCTGGAATTCCTGGAGAATTGTTTCGGCAAGAGCCGTATCTGCTACAGGCTGCTTGTCATCGGCCGTATAGATCATTACCTTGGTCTTGATTATGTTGCCGTCTTCATCCATAAGAGTCTTGCCCTCGGCATCCTTCTGAAGCTCCCATGTTCCGTCAGCGGGAACGAAGAGATACTTCACGCCGTCATACTCGAGCTCCTTGGTAAGATCGCTGTCGACAAAATCAACATAGGCCTTGGAATCCTGAAGCATAACTTCATGAAGATCATTCGGCTCTGCATACATATTATTGACAAACGGGAGTATGGTAGTAATCATAATGATTACCGGAACAAAAAGAAGATAAGGCTTGCATTTACCCCATTTAGTATGAGTTTTATCAACGATGGTACCCATCATCGGGTCATTGACAGCATCCCAGACTCTCGCAAGCGCGAAAATCAGCGAGCAGGCAATTGCCGGCAGGAAGATAACGCTCTGGAAATAGAAAGCCAGACCGGTTGCGATGATATTATAAATGATGTTCTGGCCTGCAAGACCGGTAAGGTAACCGACAAGTTCCTTGCGGGTATAGGTCTTGACATTGGGGTTGCGCTCAAGATTGCCCATATAACCACTCCTAAAAAGAATTTGCGATACGGCGGATTTCTCCTTATACTATATCCATATTATTTTACTATAAAGAAAAATCAAATTCAATAGTAATAAGTGATAATAAATCCGCCTGCGATTTGGTTGATTTAATGATTGAAAAATATTATTGTAATTTTACCGCATTTAATATATAATAATCGGGTAGTTAATTTTGCTTTCGGAAAGGAGCAAAACAAGTGGATAACGAAAAGAAGAAATTCATGAAAAAATCCGAAATCTTCACTTTCGGTATCGGGCTTTTCGGCGTTGCCCTGCTGACGGGCTGGATGCCGGATTACACCCAGACCTTCTTTGCGGATTTCGCATTCAAGGGCAAGGGATTTGACAGCTCGGTAATCTCAAGCAACATTTCAACGGTATTCCTCGTAGCCGGTATAATCGGCGCGGTAATGGAACTGATTACCGGTTACCTTATCGACAATACCAGGACCAGACTTGGCAAGGTTAAGCCCTGGATCGGCTTCGGAGCAATTCCGCTCGCGATTATAGCAATGCTCGTTTTTGTCGCTCCGAATACAAATAATCAGACCTTCGCCATCATCTGGATGTATATCGTTTACTCGCTCTATACGACAGTCGGCTGCGCGGTTGAAAGACCGGCAGAATGTTTCGGAGCGCTCTGCTCCCCCGAACCGAGCGAGAGATCGAGCGCGATTTCGATAGCTTCATTTATGAAGAGCGTCGGCCAGTCGGGCGGCATGGTGGTCGTAATGGTAGTCGGTATACTGATGAAGGCTTTCATGGGCCAGCAGCAGTTCAAAAATGCAGAAGCCCAGGGACTTGATTTGATTATTTCCACCGCAATCTGCGCACTCGGATTCATTATTTTCGTAATGATCTTCTTCATCAACAATAAAGAAAGAGTTCCTTTCACAAGAGAAAAGGTCTCGCTCAAAGATGCGGTCAAGGTCGTTTTCACAAATAAGAATCTGCTCATGGTTTCGCTTACAAAGCTTACCGGTTTCGGCAGAGGCGTTTACGGCACGGTTTCGCTTTATATAGCAATTTATCTGCTCGGCTCAAAAGATCTCAAGCTCGCTCTTCTTCTTCCGATGGGTATAGGCACTGCGGTCGGCACCCTGCTTGTAAACTTCGTTCTAAAAAAATTCTCGACAAAGCAGACTTTCATCATTTTCTGCGTTTACGGCGCATCAACGCTCGCGATTCTCTATTTTGTTGCTACGGGCATCGGCTTCAGAAGCGCGCTTATAGTTCCGTTCCTGATTCTCAACTTCTTCTGCGGAATTCAGCACGGCAACACCAACGTTACGCCGAATATCATGATTGCGGACTGCGTTGACGAAATCGAATGGAAAACCGGCAAGAGGCAGGAAGGCACGGCATACGCCGGCTACGGCCTTTTCGCAAAGGTAGCATCAGCCTGCACCAAGGCGCTCGGCCCCTGGCTGCTCTACACCTGGTCGGGTTATCTTGTATCGACCGACGCGAATGTCGCTTACGCTCCGCAGAGCGATCCGACTCTTAATAAATTCCTGATGATTTATACGATTATCCCCGCAGTATTCGTCATTCTCCAGGGCGCTCCGATTCTTTTCTACGATATGGTCGGCGAGAAGAAGGACAGAATAGTCAAAGAGCTAATGGAGAGACGCGCACAGGCAGCAGATTCGGAAAGCACTGAAGAACCGGAAACTGCCGAAAAGAATAATTAAGGAGGCGGGAACGATGGCTGAAAATAAAAAAGAATTCAACACAAAAGTTTACGGCATTTTTGCTATAATCATAGTTGCCGCCGCACTTGTCGCTCTTACCCTCTTCGCATACACCTCAAGATACACCGCACTGAGCCCCGAAAAGACCGCTCGCCTCTATGTTGATACAATAGTCCAGAGCGGAGACGGCTACAACGCATATAAAAACAGTCTGCTGAGCTATGAAGGCAAATTCGGCGATTTCATACGCAATAACTATATTTATCCCGAAATCTATGAAAACTACAAGCCCGGCGACTCTACCAAAGATCTCAAAGGCCTTAATGACAAAGAGCTAAAAGGCGAAAAAACTCTCAATGATGACGGTTCTCTTCAGGGCAAAGTTACAGAGAGAATGTACGGCTGTTTTCTTGACCTTGTGAGAGAGAACAACGGATTTGACAATTATGACGCAATTTTCAAAGCATATATTTCAGAACTTAAAAAGGTAAGGAAAGAAATATTTGAAGACGATTACTTCGATGATGAGGCTTTTTTTACGACGTTTGAAGCCAATCTCTCGAAATACGGTGAAAGCCTGACGGGCTGCGAAGATGAATTCGACAAGAATACCGGAGTTCAGACGAAGGAAGCCGTCAAAGGAAAGTATCAGGAATTATTCGGAGATGATTATGAAATCAAGACCGAAGCCGTTTCTGCCGAGAACGCAGATATCCCCGATATCGGCGAATACGGAATCGATGCGGAAATCGCAGAGGCGAAAACCGTAAAAGTCAACGTGCTTGTCAACGGCGAACTCAAGCTCGAGGGCATTGAGATTACGGTTGTCAGAATCGGTCACAGCTGGTATGTCGCCAATAAATCCTGCGACACATCGTCATTATACAAATTCTATAATGATGAAATGTAAACATTAATCACGGGCGGTCTCTGACCGCCTTATTCATTACGGGTGAGAGAAATGTCAAAAGAAAACACAATTCACATAGGTTTCGGCTTTCACGTAAACTGCTATCATTCCTACAGGGGCGACACGCCCGACGGTCTCGGTTTCGGCTCAGACATAAGAATCATACGCCATATAATCGAAAAACTGAACGAACTCAACGAAGAGGGAATACCCGTCAAGGCAACCTGGGACAGCGAAAATTTCTTTTCGCTTGAAAAGATTCTGCCTGAGCACGCTCCCGATATTATCGAGGGCATAAGATTCCGCACAGAAAAATACGGCGATGAGAATATAATAATGGGATACAGCAACGGCGCTCTGTCGGCTATGAACGAGGATGAGCTGACCGCTTCAATAAAGCTCGCAGTAACAAATCCGCAGGGAAGCGGAATTGCTGACCTTTTCGGTAAATGCGAGATGACTGTAAGGCCTCAGGAGGTAATGTTTACGCCTTCAGACGTTGCGGTATATAAAAAATGCGGTGTCCGCGCACTCTGTCTATATTATTCATGCGTGCCGTTTGACGCGTTCAGGACAATCATTCCTCTGCTCGATGACGAAAAGGCGTATAATCCCCTTATATATTCATATAAAGGCGATGAAATCACTATTATCCCGACCTACAGCAACGCCGATATTTGCGATGCGGGCTGTCTGAGAAAATGGGTTAAGGACCTGAGAAAGAAGCAGGAAAGCGGAGAAATCAACAGAGACCTTTTCATATTCATCAATATGGATGCCGATGCGATTTTCTGGGAAACGATGAATCTTCCTTTGGTCGGTCACAGGATAGCGAATACCGATGGAATTCACGGCCTTGTAAAGGAAATTGCCGATCTTAATTATATTGTATTCGATACGCCCGGCGGATACCTTGACGCACACTCCCCTGCCGGAAAAATCGACTTTACGCAGGATACTGCAGACGGTAATTTTACCGGATATGCCTCCTGGTCTGAAAAACCTTATAACAGAAAAATATGGACCGCAATAGAGCGCTCAAGGGCTATGTCAATGGTAAACGCGCAAAAAGATTCGGAATGCGCATCATTCAATGACCGAGTGCTTCTGCTCTCTACCACTCATTTCGGGCTGGCTACGCCGGTTCTTAATATCGAGCGTGAAAAGACGGCAAATGAGCTCGCTGAAAGGATAATCAAAAATGAATCGGCCTCCCTTCCCGAAACAGACATAATAACGGTTCATAATATTAACGGTTCACTTCTGCAATCGGCGCAGCTTAAATACATGGGGACCGATAAAGCAGAAAGTATCGGCTTAAAGGGCGACGGACTTGAAGATTATATTATTATTCCCGTAGAAGATAAAGAAAACACCGTCTTTGCGCTTATGATATTCGGGACACTTAAAGATAAATACATAATCGAAGTAACCGAGAATAAATCTGACGGTGAAGCTTGCAATCTTTTGCTTGAAACGGAAAAAGCCGTAATGGAATTCGATCCGGAAAAATGCATCAAGAAAGTAACATTCAACGGTTCTCAAATCGGAGGAGAAGATTTTCTGCAGAGTTATCTGACTTATTCCGGAAAAAAATACAAATTTGATTATATGGGCGCGAAAGCTCTGCCTGTTTCCGGAAACGGCAAAGCCGTCAGAGTAACAGGCGAAATACATTTGCCCGGAGAAATATCGGGCGGCAGTTTCATATATGATTTCTATACATTCGGCTCATATGATTCAATATTCATAAAATCAAGCGTTAAATACCCTTATACTCCGGAAAACGATTCTATTTCAACCGAAAACTCGACGCTCGGCAGATTTACCGATATGAAATGGAGCGAAGCGGTGCCGTTTATGCTGACACCGTTGCCTGGAAGCAACAAGAGAATAATCAAGCGCAATTTTATGGGAGACGTCTCCTCATACAGAGCGGATTCATTCAGGAAAGCGGATGAAAAGAATAAATCGCTCGACTCTTTCAATCACCATCTGACCGGCGGATTTATCGGCATCACCGACAATAAGTGCGGTATGCTGCTTGCAAATTCCAGACAGGTGCTCAATTCCATGGCGCACTGCCCCATGCGCCTTGATGAGAGCGGTGATATTCACCTGAATCCCTTCGGACACTTTTACGGTAAGCAGCGGCATCACATCGGCAGAGGAAAAGACGAGATACTCAATGTTTATACGCTGATAGCCCCTCAGGGAAAATCTCTCGCCCCGGCATATAACGGAGTCGAAGAGACTGCGATAATGATGCTGAAATTCTTTGACGGGGCAGAGCCGGATAAAGATACTGTAGATGAGGCCTGCGCATTCGCGGACGGTTGCGTTATAACAGCTCCCGCCGACGCGTTGCTTACTCCGTATTACGGTGACAATGTGCGCTTCACGGAATTCAGAGAAACCGGCGAAACGGGAGAAAAAATGAAAAATCCCGTATTAAACGGGATTCAAGGCAATCTTCTGAATTATATCACAAAAGGATCAAAAGCAGTTATGCATATAATAAAAGCTCAAAGGAAATCAAAATAAACCATTCCGAAAAACACACCTTCCGGTATAAGGCAGGAAGGTGTGTTTTTAACTTATTATTTTTCGTTTATTTGAAGTTCGGCAACTGCGTAAGCGTAACCGTCGCAGTCCGATACCGAATCAACAGATTCGGATGAAACCGTATCAGTTGAATATGCCGTTATAATCTGCTTCTGATATATCGGCATTTCAACAGCTTTTTCCATAACTGCATTGAGCAGACCGACAGTAAGCCCTTTCT
>CAMUZD010000061.1 GCA_947165115.1 uncultured Clostridia bacterium | reverse complement strand
CATAAACCTTCTGACACATGATATCGGAATCCGAGTGGCAGCAATCGAGGAGCGAAATGCCCATTGTGATTGTGCGCACATCGAGATTCTCATCCTGTATCATAGTGATTGTTTCGAGAATATCTCTTGCGTTAAGCATTGAATTTCACCTCAGATTGTATGCATTGCGTTGAAAATATCTTCGTGCATGGCGTGGATTGAAAGATTCATCTCTTTGCCCATTTTTTCGAGATCCTCGGCAAAGTCGGTGAACGGAACGCTCGCCTTTGAGATATCAACCATCATTATCATCGCAAACATATCCTGAAGTATGGACTGGGTTACCTCGAGAACATTGATATTGTTCTCGGCGCATTTTACGGAAACCTTCGCGAGAATTCCGACCATATCCTTACCTATAACCGTAATTACTGCTCTCATTGTTTACTCCTTAAATATCAAGTATTTCGATAATGTCGCCGACAATATAATCGGCGCTTGTTTCAATATTTTTATTCTTCGTGAAAAGGCAGCCGAGAGTGCCCGCGTTCTTACCCGAAAGCACATCGAGCTCCCTGTCGCCGATCATCAGCGTCCGGCTTTTATCCAGATTGTATTTTTCGCAGATGTAATTCACGCCGTCGGGCGCAGGCTTCGGGGTGAAGGCATAGGATGAATCGACGCACTCGGTGAAATAATCAAGCAGACCGTATTCTCCGAGATAATGCTGAGAGCTCTCCCTGCCTCTGTGGGAATAAAGGAACTGCCTTGCTCCCCTCTTTGCGAGAATTTCAAGGGTTTTAACGGTGTTTTCAAACGGAACCGCCCTCGGCTCCATATCGTAAATATGCTCTATCTCGCTGTGACGGCGCGCCATTTCCGGGGTGACTGCGTAATGGGAATAGCAGGTTTCAAAGGTGATTTCAAAGAGCGCCTTCGCCTCATCAAAATCAACCGGCCTGCCGTATTCCTCCATCATGACCTGAAACGCCTTGGTGATATGTGGATAGCTGTCAAAAAGCATCCCGTCAAAATCCCAGATATAATTCTCAATCATCGGTATAACCGTCGGGATTATTCGACTGCCAGCGCCAGGAATCCTCGCACATTTCGTCGATATCTCTCTGAGCGACCCAGCCGAGCTCCGCCTTCGCCTTTGAGGGATCGGAATAGCAGGTCGCGAGGTCGCCTGCGCGGCGGTCCGCGATTTCGTATTTGAGCTCGTGTCCGCAGGCCTTTTCAAAAGCGTGGATAACGTCGAGCACGCTGTAGCCCCTGCCTGTGCCGAGATTATAGGTGAAGCAGCCCTTCTCGCCGATTATCTTCTCAACCGCTTTGATATGGCCGAGAGCGAGATCTACTACATGGATATAGTCACGCACTCCGGTTCCGTCAGGAGTCGGGTAATCGTTGCCAAAAACAGTGATATGGTCAAGCTTTCCGACCGCGACCTTTGAAATATAGGGAACAAGATTATTGGGAATACCGTTGGGATCCTCGCCGATTTTTCCGCTCTTGTGAGCGCCGATGGGATTGAAATATCTGAGCAGGCAGACACTCCATTCGCCGTCCGCAAAGCAGGTATCCCTGAGAATTCTCTCAATATATAATTTGGTTGTGCCGTAGGGATTCGTGGTCTTGCCCTCCGGCATATCCTCTCTCAGAGGCGATTCGTTTTCCGCCCCGTAAACAGTCGCCGACGAAGAGAAAACAATCTTCTTGCAGCCGGCATCGCGCATTGCTTCAAGAAGCTTCACGGTACGGCCTATATTGTTATCATAGTATTCAAGCGGTTTCTCAACGCTCTCGCCGACCGCCTTTAGGCCGGCAAAATGTATGACCGCGTCAATCTCATTCTCGGCAAAGACTTTATCGAGGAATTCCTTATCCCTGATATCGCCCCTGCAGAATTTCACGGTCTTTCCCGTAATTTCTTCAATGCGTTTTATACTTTCGCTCTTGCTGTTGCAGAGATTATCGAGTATAATGGTATCGTAACCGGCGTTGAGAAGCTCAACAGCGGTATGCGAGCCGATAAAGCCCGCGCCGCCCGTAACAAGGATTTTCATAATACACCCTCCGGAAAATTATTCACAGAATATTATATCTTATTGTTATAAAAAAATCAATGACCGAGTTAATAATTACCGATAAATATATTTTAAACTTTTTATGAATCGCGAGGAAAGACAATGCTTAACCTTACAGACAGCGCGGTTGTCAGATCCATTCTTGCAAAGCACGGCTTCAGCTTTTCAAAAAATCTGGGGCAGAATTTCATAATCAATCCCGATATCTGCCCAGAGATGGCGGAAAACTGCGGCGCGGATTCGGAGAGCGGTGTGCTCGAAATCGGGCCGGGTATAGGAGTGCTGACAAAAGAGCTCTGCCTCAGGGCAAAGAAGGTCGTGTCAATTGAGCTCGACAAGCGACTTCTACCGATACTTGACGAGACGGTCGGGGAATTTGACAATCTTAAAATCATCAACGCCGACGTAATGAAAGCCGACCTAAAAAAGATAATTACCGAGGAATTCGGCGGTATGCCCGTTTATGTCTGCGCCAATCTCCCCTACTATATCACTTCGCCGATAATAATGATGCTGCTTGAAAACAACCCCGGAGTCAGGGCGATAACCGTAATGGTGCAGAAGGAATGGGCGGACAGAATCACCTCACCCGTCGGCTCAAGGGATGCGGGCGCCGTGACGGTCGCCGTTGACTATTATTCGCAGGTGCAGAAGCTTTTCGGCGTTTCAAAGAATTCATTCATGCCCGCTCCGAAGGTTGACAGCGCAGTAATCCGCATGGATATCCGCGAAAAACCGCCGGTTGAAGTCAAGGATGAGAAACTTTTCTTTGCGCTTGTAAAAGCGGCATTCGGTCAGCGCAGGAAGACTGCGCTCAATTCGCTTTCATCCGGGCTCGGCATCTCCAAAGACACTGTAGCTCACGCTCTCACGCAATGCGGATTCGATACGAATGTCCGCGCGGAGACGATGACCATGGAGGAATTCGCGATCCTTTCAAACCTTCTTTTTAATTCCCCAAAATAATATATTCTATTGACAATCATTATAATTTGTGATAATTTTTAATTTGCAATAACAGAGGCGCGGAAATCATCAGTAACCCGGTTGACGGCAGGGCATGCCGCGGGTGAAAGGGGTTTTCGCCGAGGCGGAATCAGGCGCCCCTATGATTCTGCCGGGCCGTTGCAGAATATGTAACGGACTGTCACGGGAGTGGAGTGCTGTTTGCAGATAAAACCTGTAAAATCACGGCTCCGTAACCGCACGTTATGGGGCCGAATTATTTTTTTGGAGGGATTTCCAATGACCAGGAGAAGATGGATGCTCGCAATCATTCTTACGGTTGCGCTCCTCAGCTCACTATTCACCACATTCGCTCTCGCGGATAACGAGGCGAACGTTCCCGAAACCGCAGTTGCAGGCGAAGAAGCAGTTTCCGCCGCCGATGAAGGCACCCCGACGCTCATAGCACCCGCGCCGGACGGCGAGGAAGAAACAGTTCCCGAAACGGAAGAAAAAGCCGAAACTCTCGCTGCGACAGACGCCGAGGAGGTCACCACCATCGGCGCGACCGCGGGTGATGTATTCACTCTCGGCGAAGGCGAAGACGCAGTTGAATACGACCTTTCGGACGGCGAACAGGCAGCCGCTTATGTCGACGGCTACGCGGACAATATCTCCGCAGACCCCTCGTTTGACAGCCATATCAAGACCGCTATAGCCAAGGTCCGCGAGTCCATCAAGAGCTACGCTACATTCCTTGCGCTGCTTCCCCCGCTCATAGCGATTATTCTCGCCCTCATCACCAAAGAGGTCTATTCCTCGCTTATTATCGGTATCATCGTCGGCGGTGTAATCTATGCGGGCGGCAATTTTGAGGGAATAATGAACCATGTTATTCAGGACGGTTTCATCGCTTCCGTTGCTGACAGCTGGAATGTAGGTATTCTCATATTCCTAGTAATTCTCGGCACTATAGTCGCTCTTATGAATAAGGCGGGCGGCTCGGCCGCATTCGGCCGCTGGGCTGTTAAGCACATCAAGTCAAGAGCGGGCGCACAGGTCGCGACAATCTGCCTCGGCGTTCTGATTTTCATTGACGACTATTTCAACTGCCTTACTGTCGGCTCGGTTATGAGACCGGTTACCGACAGTCACAAGGTTTCAAGAGCAAAGCTCGCTTACTTAATCGACGCGACCGCGGCTCCCGTCTGCATCATCGCTCCCATTTCATCCTGGGCGGCGGCTGTTGCGGGCTTCGCAAGCTCCGCAGGCGCAAAGAACGGAATCGAGCTTTTCCTTCGCGCTATCCCCTATAACTTCTACGCGCTCTTCACAATTCTCATGATGTTCGTTCTCGTAATCGCAAAATTCGACTACGGTCCGATGAAGCTTCACGAGAAGAACGCCACAGAGAACGATGACATATTCACCTCAGGCACTAAGCAGGCAATCGAAGAGATGCAGGTAAACGAAAAGGGCAAGGTCATCGACCTTATCATCCCCGTGGTATTCCTCATCATATCCTGCGTTATCGGCATGATTTACACCGGCGGATTCTTCAGCGGCGCTAACTTCATTGAAGCGTTCTCCGATTCCGATGCATCCGTAGGCCTTGCGCTCGGCGGCGCGGCAGCCCTTGTATTTTCCGTAATTTACTTCGTAATCAGAAGAACAATCAAATTCAGAGATATAATGGAATCCCTGCCCGACGGCTTCAAGGCAATGGTTCCCGCAATCCTCATCCTTGTATGCGCATGGACTCTCAAAGCAATGACCGATTCACTCGGCGCGAAGATATTTATTTCACAGCTCGTTGAAGGCACTGCAGGCGGATTCCAGATGTTCCTGCCCGCAATCATCTTTGCAATCGCGGTCGGCCTCTCATTCGCAACCGGCACTTCATGGGGCACCTTCGGCATCCTTATTCCCATCGTGCTCAGCGTATTTGACGCTTCCAATCCCCTCGCCATCATCTCCATCTCGGCATGCATGGCAGGCGCTGTCTGCGGCGACCACTGCTCACCGATTTCGGATACGACGATTATGTCCTCCGCCGGCGCGCAGTGCGACCATATCAATCACGTTTCAACCCAGCTGCCCTATGCCATGACAGTCGCGGGCGTTTCGTTCGTGACCTATATCCTCGCGGGTATTCTCGGCAGAAACGGTATGGGCATCATCGCCCTTCCCGTCGGCGCGGTTCTTATGGTTCTCACGCTGATAGTTGTCAAGAGCGCAACCGCGAAGAAAGCGGCATAAGCTATTATAAAAACGCGGTGCATCGCATAAGCGGTGCACCGTTTTCTTCGGCCTTTTTGCGGCTCGGCGGCTGAAATTTGCTCTTGATTTTTTTGCTCCTCTCGGGTATAATACAAGGGCAAAATATTTGCCGGTGTGATGGAATTGGCAGACGTGCCGGACTCAAAATCCGGTGGGCTAATACCCCGTGCGGGTTCGACCCCCGCCACCGGCACCAGAAGGAAAAGCCTGTCGTGTGACAGGCTTTGTATTTTATACCTCTATACAATAGTTTATTGTTGTTTTATTTGCTACTATATGTTAAAATATAGATGCTCAATTGTAATAAACTGAGGTGGAATAATATGAGTATTGGTTTCTCAGTAGAAGTAGATGATAATGGCAGAATACATATAGTCAATCAATCAAATAACGAAGCATCACAGAATAATAGGGATGAAAAAGGAAAAAGTATTGTTTCGTTTCCCGATGATTTCTGCGTTTTGGATTTAGAAACAACTGGTCTTTCTCCTGTTTATGATGATATAATTGAAATAGCAATCATAAGAATCAGAAACAATGCCGTTGTGGATTCTTATTCAACGCTTTGTAATCCTGGATATATGATTGACAATATCATTACCGAGCTTACAGGAATTACAAACGAAATGCTTTCTACAGCTCCAGCTTTGAAGGATGTCATAAATGATGCTTTATCATTTATAGGTGAGAATATCATTGTCGGTCATAATGTGAATTTTGATATTAATTTTCTCTATGATAATTCTAAATCAATCATAGGAAAACCGTTTAAGAATGATTTTATTGATACTATGAGATTGTTCAGAAAAATCAAACCTGAAATGAAGCATCATCGTCTTAAAGATTTGATTGAAGTATACAATCTTGAAGGCGGAACACAGCATCGAGCTTTAAGTGATTGTGAATATACATTTAAAGGATATTTAGCACTTAAAGAAGATGTAGCAAAATCCTATGAATCATTTGAGGATTTCTACAACTTATTCAAAAGAACATATTCAGGCAGGAGATCACTTGATTTAAGCAAGCTTGAAGCGACAGGCACACCTAATCCCGATAGTCGTCTTTATGGTAAAGTTTGTGTGTTCACAGGAACTTTGTCGCAATTCACAAGAAGCGAAGCTGCTCAATTAGTAGTCAACATTGGCGGTATATGTGCAAATGGTGTTACAAAGAAAACAAACTACCTTATTCTTGGAAACAATGATTATTGTAGTCAGATAAAAGACGGGAAAAGCAACAAACAGAAAAAAGCAGAAGAGTATAAGCTCGCTGGATATGATATTGAAATACTTCCTGAAGATGAGTTTTATTCAATGCTTATGGAGGAATAAATATGTCCATCAAAGATACAGCCATACAGGAGTTTAACAGAACGGCGACTGCATTATTAAAAGAAAACGGTCATTTCGATTTACAGGAAATGGTTGGAAACGATAGCGTTGTATATTTAATTGATTCTAATTCATCTTATAGAACAAACAATGAAAAATCCGTTGTTGTCGCAAAGGTTAAAGAAGGCGGCAAGCTTGAGTATATTTCTTTTTCAGACAAGTATGCCAGCTTATTTAACAAAGCAGGAATAATGTTTTCAGGCATTGATTCAACTAACAACATCAGATTAAGCGAAATGGAGTTTACAATAGCTGCATCAAATCCGCAGTTCCCTTTGATTATTGAGCATATAGTTTTACAATCATTCAATTATGATAGCTTTGGTTGCTGTGGCAGATACCTTGAATGCAGTAATGCTAAAAAGTGCATTCACGATGATATCTTTTATGCAACTGCTTCCTGCCAGTATAAAAAGCATCTTGATAAAGGTGAAATATTCTATGGAGAAAACAAAACAATATAAAACACTAATACTAAAAATATCCCGCAGCAGATTGCTCTGCTGCGGGATTTGATTTTGCTTTGTATCCGATATTATTCCGCGTCAGTTGCGGGAGCATAGAGATCCTTGAGTCTGAGCAGGTGAGCATATCTCTCGACGGAAGTCTTTTCGGCTCTGTCGAAGAGGACTTCGGCTCTGTCGGGGAATGCGCGGGTAAGTGAGGAGTAACGCGCCTCGCCCATGATGAAGTCTCTGTAGCTCGCGGTTGCGGGCTTGGAATCGATAGTGAACGGATTCTTGCCTTCCGCCTTGAGAGCGGGATTGTATCTGAAGAGGTTCCAGTAACCGCAGTCAACAGCCTTCTTCATCTCTGCCTGGCAGTTGGTCATGCCGCCCTTGATGGAGTGCATTTCGCACGGGGCGTAGCCGATAATCAGGGACGGTCCCGGATAGGCTTCGGCTTCCTGAATGGCTTTCAGGGTCTGCGCCATGTTGGCGCCCATAGCGATTTGGGCGACGTAGATATAGCCGTAGGAGATAGCGATTTCGGCGAGGGACTTCTTTTTGATTTCCTTACCGGCGGCGGCGAACTGCGCCACTTGGCCGATATTGGAGGCCTTGGAAGCCTGTCCGCCGGTGTTGGAGTAGACTTCGGTATCGAACACGAAAATATTGACATCGTTGCCGGAGGCGAGGACGTGGTCGACGCCGCCGTAGCCGATATCGTACGCCCAGCCATCGCCGCCGAAAATCCAGAAGGACTTCTTACGGAGGAACTCTTTCTTGTCGAGGATTTCCGCGACGAGAGAGCAGGCGGAGCAGTCGCAGAACTGTTCCCCGGCGGCTTTGCGTTCTTCGGCGTGTTTGAGCATTTCGGCGGCCTTGTCCGCGCCGAAATGAGCCTTTGCGGCGTCACTGCCAAAGAAGGGGATTACTTCGTCAATGGTGGAGATATTCGCCATCAGCGCAGCAATATAGGCATCGGTCGCGTCACCGTTGGCGTTGCCGTCGGCATAGGTGTCGAGCCACTTCTGGGCGGCGTCTTTGAGTTCGGGAC
>CAMUZD010000060.1 GCA_947165115.1 uncultured Clostridia bacterium | reverse complement strand
CCTGATTGCGTTCTTCCTCGTCGGCGTAGTCATACTCACCGCGCAGTTCATTATGCACGGCTCCGACTGGGCAACCAATAAGGTCAACGGTCATATCTACTCAAACGGAACCGTCGTCAACGCAGGCACCATAAGCGACAGAAACGGCAGGATTCTCGCCGAAAGTAAAAATAACAAGCGAATATTCATAAATACATCGCAGACAATGCGCAAGGCGATTCTCCATATTGTCGGCGATACATCGGGAGTCATCTCGACCGGCACGCACAATCTTTACCGCAGCAATCTCTCGGGCTATAATGTTATGGACGGAATTCTCAATCTCAAGAGGAACGGCACCGGCTCGGGAATTCAGCTCAATATTGACTGCGAGGCAAACCGTATCGCTTACGACGCGCTCGGTAATTATAACGGCACGCTGATAGTCTGCAATTATAAGACCGGTGAACTTCTCTGCAGTGTTTCGAAACCTGCTTATGATGTGAATTACGTGCCCCGGGATCTGCGCACAAATCCCGCTTATGACGGCGTATTCCTTGATAAATCGGTCTCGGGTCAATATACGCCCGGTTCCATTATGAAAATCATCACCGCCGCGAGCGCGATTGAGAACATTCCCGATATAGATTCGCGCACCTTTGAATGTACGGGCGAATATCAG
Source organism: uncultured Clostridia bacterium (assembly GCA_947165115.1). Lineage (GTDB taxonomy): Bacteria > Bacillota > Clostridia > Oscillospirales > Acutalibacteraceae > CAG-177. The sequence continues at coordinate 7,552 of CAMUZD010000060.1, read as the reverse complement.
ACCGGCGACGGCAAGGTAATCTGCAACGGAGTGCACGGCAAAATCAATTTCACTCAGGCGCTCAATCAGTCCTGCAACTGCGCCTTTGCTCAGATTTCAATAGAGCTCGGTGCGGATAAACTGCTTGAAACCGCGAAATCGCTCGGCTTCAACAGGCATCTCAAAGCCAAGGAGGTGCCGCTGACAATGAGCCGATTCCATCCTTCAAAAGAGACGAAAACAGAACTCGGATGGGCGGGCATAGGCCAGTCCACCACCTATATAAATCCGACTCATTTCCTCGCGATAATGAATGCGATTGCAAACGGCGGAACTGGCTATTCGCCCGACAGAATCGCAACGATGGGAATTCTCGGCGATGTAGTCGGCAGGATGCCCGAAACGTTGGTGAAAATGAATCCCGCCACTGCCGCGAAGCTCAAAGCGATGCTCCGCTCAAACGTTGTTGATAAATACGGCGACTGGAATTTTCCCGGTCTTGAAATGTGCGGAAAGACGGGCACCGCCGAGATAGACGGCAAAAAGAGCACTTCCGTATTTGCGGGCTTCTCCTCCAAAGACAGCCTCCCGCTCGCGGTGGTCTGCATAGCCGAAGAGGCGGGCTGGGGCTCGGGAACGGCAATGAAGGCGTCAAATACCGTTCTACAGTATTTCCTTAAAAATTATGAATAAATAAAAAAGTCGCTCCGTTTTCACGGAGCGATTTTTCAGGACATAATGAAATTATTCTGCAGCATCGTCTGCTGCGTCGTCAGCTTTTTCTTCCTGCATCTTTGCGAAGCACTCGCTGCAATATACAGGTCTGTCCTCACGCGGCTTAAAGGGAACTTTTGCAACTCCACCGCAGGAAGCGCAGGTAGCCTCAAACATTTCACGCTCGCCTCTGGCAGCGTTTTTGCGCGCATCGCGGCATGCCTTGCAACGCTGGGGTTCATTAACAAAGCCTTTTTCAGCGTAGAATTCCTGCTCACCGGCGGTGAAAACGAATTCGTTGCCGCATTCCTTGCAAATGAGAGTTTTGTCTTCGTACATGATTTTAACCTCGCTTGAAAAAAATAGATTTTTGCCCTGGACGGATTCGCACCGTCACCTTTGCTGGAACAACGCTCTTCTTTAAGCTACGGGGGCATATTCAATGATGAATCAGTCCTTATCACTGCGGTATTTTCTCAGCTTGCGGCGAATGCGCTGAAGGGCATTGTCAACCGCTTTCTCGGTGCAGCCGAGAGCGGCGGCAATCTCGGAATAGCCCATATCCTGAAGCTTCAGCGCGAGCACTTCCCTCTCAAAAGCCGAGAGCTCGCTCTGCGCAAACTTTCTGATATAGTCTTCCTCTTCGCCGTTTTCCGCCATTGCTACCGGATCGCTGCCCGTTCCCGCCTTTTCGCTGCCGTCAAAAGAAACGGCGCCGGTGAGGGGAGCATTTCTTTTATTGTAATTCACGCGCAGTGCGGAAACAATTCTGTTTTCGATGCAGCGCAGGGCAAAAGCTTTGAACGGAACGCCCGTAGAAGGATTGTATTCTTTGACGGAATCGAGGAATCCGAGCATACCTTCCTGGATAAGGTCCTCATCTGCGAGCCTTGTGTTGCCGGAATTGTGACGGGATGCTTTGGCGGCTGCTGCGGGCATAATCTCTGCGATGAGAGAGGCCATCGCCTTATCGTCTCCCGCGGCGGCTTTTTTAACCAGAGTTTCGATGTTTCCGTCTTTTTTACCTGACATTTTCAATTCCTCACAGACTATTCTGTAACAATATAATATAAATAAGGAAAGATGTCAATATTTTTTTGTATCATGAGTAGAATTTTTGTTGAAATTAACGAAACAGGCGCAGCGTTTTATTGCATAATCCCCATATTTCAAGCCTTTAATTGACAAATTTATTCCCGCGCGTATAATAAAATCAATACTTTCCGAAGGTGATTTTTATGAATTATTACCTGATTGCCGGCCTGTTTATACTTGAGGCGGTATTCACGTGGCTGTTTATCAAAGCGGGCTGGCCCGAATCCACAAAAGCGGGTTTTGTTTTCAAAATGTTTGCCTGCGCTGTTTTTCTGGCAAACGGCTTCTATGCCTTCCGCTCAACGGAAATCCGCTACTATTCCCTCGCAATATTCGCGGGGCTTGTTGCGGGATTTATCGGCGATATTTTCCTCACTCTCGATCCTTTTATCAAGGATAAAAAGAGCAAGGTCAATATGGTCGTAATAATAATCGGCGGAATATGCTTCCTTTTCGGCCATATCGCATATATCCTCGCATTTGTCAGAACCCTTATAAGCAAAGGCCTTTTCAGAATCGCGTTCATCTGCGCCGTCTGGGCGGGAGCGTTCATTCTTTTTGTGATAATCAGGGCTCTTATCAAAGTGAAATTCGGCAAGCTGACCGCTCCGGTATTCGCTTATGCGGCGGTGATAATCTTTATGCTCTCCTGCGCTGTATGCCTTGCCGTATATGGAATTGAGGGCAAACCGCTCGCAAAAACAGCGCTGATTGCCGCCCCGGTCCTTTTCATAGTTTCCGATTTTTCGCTCGTTCTCAAGTTCTTTGACAAAGAGCGTTTCAACACCCTGCCCGTAAGGGCAATCAATCTCGGCACATACTTTCTCTCCCAGATGCTTCTGGGATTGTCGATCCGGTATGTGATGTAAAGGAAACGAAATATGATTATCCTGATTACCGGCGCATCGCATACGGGCAAGACTCTGCTCGCGCAGAAAATGCTCGAAAAATACCATTTTCCGTGTATGTCGATGGACCATATCAAAATGGGGCTTATCAGAAGCGGGCTGACGTCACTGACCCCTTATGACGATGAAGAAATGACCGCTTTTCTCTGGCCCGTCATCCGCGAAATAATCAAGACCGCAATCGAGAACGGACAGAATCGAATAATCGAAGGTGGTTATGTGCCCGCAGACTGGTGCGATGATTTCACTGGCGATTACCTTGAAAACATAAGGTTTATCTGCCTTGCTATGACAGAGGAATATATCCGCTCGCATTTTGACGATATCGGAAAATATGCGTCTGCCATTGAAAACCGCATTGATGATTCGGATTTTGATATGGAAACCGCAATAAAAGAAAACAAGGCGTATATTGAAAGATTTACCGGGCGCGAAAGCGGATTGATACTGATTGAAAAGGACTTTAAGGAAGCGGAAGAAACAATCTTAAAACACAATTAATGCAATAAAAAAAGCCCCCGATTTGAGGGCTTGTTTTTATGCTTTTATACGCTCAGCAATCCCGCATCCACGAGATACTGACCGCCTGTGCAGTATCTTGCCTTGTCGCTCGCGAGGAAGAGAACGAGATTTGCCGCATCCTCAGGCTCAATCCACGGCACGGGCTGAAGGTTGCCCGCCGAAGCCTCCGCGATTTCCATCGGAGTTTTGCCCTCCATTGCGGCGAGGCCGTCGTTCATCGGGGTATTGACGCCGGTCGGATGGATGCTTACTACCCTGATATTAAAGGGCGCGAGCTCTATCGCCCAGGCCTTTGTAAGACCGGTGAGACCCCATTTTGAGGCGGTGTAGTGAGATAATCTTCTGCCGCCGCGAAGGCCCATAACAGAGGAATTATTGATGATGACTCCGCTCATTTTTTCCTTCATATAGGGAACCACCCTTCTTGTCACATTGAAGGGGCCCTTGAGATTGATATCAATCATCGCGTTCCATTCGTCATCGGTCATTTTATCGACCTCGGCGTAGGCGCAGATACCCGCGTTATTGAAGAGAATATCGATTTTGCCGAATTCGTCAATTGTCTTTTTGACTGCGGCGGTAACGGCCTCGTCATCGCGCACATCGCCCGCGCAGATTACGCATTTTCTGCCGAGCGCCTCGACTTCTTCTTTAAGTGATTTGAGTTCGTCGCTCGTGCCGAATTCATAGGCGGGGTATTCGATTTTTTTTGCAACGTCAAATGCCGCTATATCAGCGCCCTCTTTCGCGAATGCGAGGGCGGTCGCTCTGCCCTGACCGTGCGCCGCTCCGGTAATGAACGCGACTTTTCCTTCAAATTCAGCCATCTTTACTCCTCCGTTTTCCTGTCGTTTATGTAGTTATAAAGCACTTCGTCGAGCGGGACCTTCGCCACGGTATTGAAAAGGTTCGTGGCATACATGATTCCCGCGAATGCAATCAGCGTGACAATCTGCTTATCGGTATAGTTTTCCTTGAGCTTATCATAGATTTCATCGTCAATCGTGTGGGGATTCTGAGTAATCTGCGCGCCGAAATCAAGCAGGAGCTTTTCCGTTTCGTTGAGCTCAAGATTATCGGGATCCTCGCCCGCGTCAATCAGGATTTTTCTGAAGAAAGTGCCGCAGATGAGGCAGGTGTTGCCGGTTGAAATCGCGTAGGAGAATATCGTCATCGCCCTCTCGCCGAATACGGGAACAAGCTCGTCATAGAGGGTATACCATTCCATATACGCCTTGAAGGACGGCACATCCTGAAGGAGAGTGCGCTTCATATTCGTGATTCTGCCGTGTTTTTTAATCTGGTCGTCATACTCCGCCTTAACTTCGGGCGAAGAAGTTTCATATTCTGTCATCGGTAAATATGCCATATTTTCCGCCTCCTTTTACGCAACTAATTTTATTACAACGCACCTGCATTGTCAAGTGAAACGCCCGATAAAAATATGGTTGAATTGAAGGGCGGAAATGTTATATAATAAAAGCGTAAAATCAGCGACCGGAGGCGCATTATGGATATACTCAGACGCAGAATTTTCAATGCAATCGGCAAAATTATAACAAAACTTCCGAATGATACCAGCCAGACCTCGACGGAAGGGGAGAAACTTGTAAGCTATGATTTTCCCGAAATGTCTGCGCTCTGCCGCAGGGCGGGCGCGGAAGGAGCGGTTCTGCTCAAGAATAAAGAAAGCGTTCTTCCGCTTTCGGCGGATGACAGAATCGCCGTATTTTCAAGGCTTCAGAATGACTGGTTCTATACCGGCTACGGCTCGGGCGGCGATGTAAACGCGCCCTATTATGTGAGTCTGATTGAAGGCCTGCGCAATGCCGGAGTCGGAATTGACGAAACGCTTGCCGGCAAATATGCCGGATTCAGCAAAACCAATCCGCCCGACAAGGGCTTCTGGGCCCACTGGCCGACAAATCAGATTGAGATGCCCGTTCCCGCCGAAGAGGTTAAAGCCGCTGCTTCCGTAAACAACAAGGCCGTAATGATAATCGGCAGGTCCTCGGGCGAGGATATGGAAAACCGCCTCGAAAAGGGGAGCTGGTTCCTGACAAATCAGGAAAAGAAACTGCTCAACGATATCACTTCGGCGTTTGACAAAGTCATCCTGATTCTCAACTGCTCGAATATAATCGATATGTCCGAAATCGCGGCATACGGCGATAAAATATCGGCAATCTTATATGTCTGGCAGGGCGGTATGGAGAGCGGAAACGCAGTTGCGGACGTGCTGACAGGAGCTTATCCGCCGTGCGGGAAGCTCAGCGATACAATCGCGGTGAATTATAAGGCGTATCCCTCTTCAAATGATTTCGGCTCAAAGAATTACAATAACTATACCGAGGATATCTATGTCGGCTACCGCTGGTTTGAAACATTTGCAAAAGACAAGGTTCTCTACCCCTTCGGATTCGGGCTCGGATATACGGATTTTGAGTTTTCAAAGATTAAGTTTTCAAAGCTCAAAGACAGCGTGAAAATCACCTTTACCGTCACGAATACGGGCGGTTTCAAAGGAATGGAGACTCCGCAGATTTATTTTGAAGCTCCTCAGGGAAAACTCGGCAAGCCCGCCCGCGCACTTGCCTCCTTCTGCAAAACGAAGATGCTTGAACCGGGCGAAAGCGAAGATTTTCAGATTAAAATTCCCGTCAGAGAGCTCGCTTCGTATGATGACAAGGAAAGGTTTTCATATATTCTCGAAAGCGGAGTATATTCTTTTTATCTCGGCAGCGATGTCCGCTCTGCGGAAAAATGCGGCGAATTCGCCCTCGATGAAGACTTAATCACAGAGGAACTGACGCAGTGCGCCGCTCCGGATACGCAGTTCCTGCGCCTTGTCAATGACGCGGGCAAGATAAAATATGAACAGGCGCCGATGAGAAAGAATTCGCTGAAGGATAAGATTTCCGCGAATCTTCCGCCAGCCCCCGGCGTTTCATATATCAAAAAGTGCACTCTGAAAGATGTCAAAGAAGGCAAAGCAACTCTCGATGAATTCGTTATGACGCTCTCTCCCGATGACCTCGAGGCAATCAGCCGCGGCGATTATACTATGAACAGCCCGCTCGGCGCATCGGGAAACGCGGGCGTTTACTGCGGAGTTACGCAGTCCCTCAGGGATAAGGGCGTGCCCGCAATTACCTTTACCGACGGCCCCTCCGGTATACGCCTCAATAATATCGCTTCGCTTATTCCAATCGGCACCTGCCTTGCCTGCTCGTTTGATACAGCGCTGATTGAGGAATTATACACGCTCATCGGCAGAGAAATGAAGCGCCTCGGCTCGCAGGTCATAGCAGGCCCCGGCATGAATATTCACCGCAATCCGCTCTGCGGCAGAAATTTCGAGTATTTCTCGGAAGATCCTTATCTGACCGGTAAGGCCGGAGCCGCGGCGGTCAGGGGAAGCCAATCCACCGGCGTGGGCGCGTGCCCGAAGCATTTCGCCTGCAACAATCAGGAGACCAACCGCACCCACAATGACTCCCGCCTCTCCGAGAGGGCGCTCAGGGAGATTTATCTCAAAGGCTTTGAAATCTGCGTTAAGGAGTCTCAGCCGCTGAATATCATGACCTCATATAACAAAATCAACAGCGTCTGGGGTCATTATCACTATGAGCTTGTGCACGATATCCTGCGCGGAGAATGGGGCTATGAGGGCTGTGTTATCACAGACTGGTGGATGCGCCAGTCGTATTCGCCCGAATTCCCGATTATCCGCGATCAGGCCTACAGAGTCCGCGCAGGCGTCAATATCCTCATGCCCGGCGGCGAGCGTGGCGGAAAACGCGAGAGCGACGGCACGCTGCTTGAAACCCTCGGCAAAAACGGCGGAATTACTCTCGGTGAAATCCGCGAAAACGCGAAATACATTCTGCAGTTTGCGATGAATTTCGTTGAATAGCAAAAAGAAAAGTCCCTCGTTTGAGGGACTTTTAATTATGCTTTTTTCTTTTTCTCTTTATGCACGATTATCGGCTCCGCGGCGTCTGTCACGCAGTCCGCAGTGATGATGATTTTTTCAATCGTATCATCGGAGGGAACGTCATACATGAGGTTCATGAGCGTTTCTTCGACTATCGAGCGCAGGCCGCGCGCGCCGGTCTCTTGTTTGATTGTCTTTTCGGCAATCGCTTCAAGCGCCGAATCATCGAGCACAAGCTCAACGCCGTCGAGCAGGAAGAGCTCCTGATACTGCTTGGTAAGCGAATTTTTGGGCTCTTTGAGAATCTTGACAAGCGCATCCTTGTCGAGCGAACTCAGGGTCGTGATAACCGGCAGTCTGCCGACAAGCTCGGGAATAAGGCCGTATTTCACCACGT
>CAMUZD010000059.1 GCA_947165115.1 uncultured Clostridia bacterium | reverse complement strand
GCCACGGGCACACCGGTCACAAATTCGGTTACCGATCTATACACGATGCAGAAGTATCTGCAGAGCGGCACGCTGGCTCTGCTGGACATTGACAATTTCAAGGCGTGGTGCGGAATGTTTGCCGAAACGCAGGAGGAATTCGAGGTGGATGTCGATACATCCGAATACCATATGGTTACCCGCTTCTCGAAGTTTCACAATCTTCCCGAGCTCACCGCCCTCGTTTCGGCAATTGCGGATTTTCACAGCATGGATAAATCCGCGGGAATACCCGATTTCGACGGCTACAGCGACTCTCTGATCGGGAAAACTCCGGAGTTTGAACAGTATCTCAAGGAGATTTCCGACAGGGTTGACATGATAAGGGGAGGCGCCGTCACCAGAGATCAGGATAATATGCTCAAGGTAACGGTTGACGGGCGCAAAGCCGCTCTCGATATGCGCCTTGCGGATACAAGCGCCGTATTCACCTATGATTCAAAGGTTTACCGCTGCGCCGAAAACGTTTTTGATATTTACACAAAAACTGCGGCAGCAAAGAGCACTCAGCTTATATTCTGCGATTCATCAACTCCCAAGCAGGGCTTCAATATCTATGATGAAATGACCCGCCTGCTGACCGGTATGGGAATACCGCAGGATGAAATTGCATATATTCACAATGCCAAGACGGAGAGAGCAAGGAACAGCCTTTTTGCAAAAGTCAGAAAGGGTGAAATCCGTATTCTGATCGGCTCAACCTTCAAGCTCGGGCTCGGCGTAAATATTCAGGACAGGCTTATAGCTCTCCATCATCTCGATGTGCCCTGGAGGCCGGCGGATATGGTTCAGCGCGAGGGCAGAATTCTCAGGTGCGGCAACACAAATAAGAAAGTCCGCATTTTCAGATACATCACCGAGGGCAGTTTTGACGCCTATTCATGGCAGCTGCTCGAAACCAAGCAGAAATTCATCTGCGACCTTCTTTCGGGCTCGATGACCGAGAGAAGCGGCGGCGAAATCAGCGACACAGTCCTCAATTACGGCGAGGTCAAAGCTCTCGCTGTCGGCAACCCTCTCATAAAGAAGCGCTTTGAAGCCGCAAATGAGCTGGCGAGACTTCTCTCACTTCAGCGCAAGTCAATTGAGGAGCGCGAAAAGCTGGAGACCGAGCTTGCCGCTATTCCCGGTCAGATAGTGTCTTATAAGCAGGCCGAGGAAAACGCACTCGGAGATGCCGCTTTTGTCAGCGCAAATCCCATCGAATACGGCAAAGAGGAACGAAAGCTCATAAGGGAGGCTCTTTTCAAGGCCGTTTCGAATAACACTCTTGCCGTAAAAGAAACGGAACTCATGACTTACAGAGGCTTCAGAATAGTTCTTCCTTCAAATATGAGTGCAGAAAAGCCTTATGTCTGGATAATCGGAAAAGGCAGATACTATGTCGAGACGGGCGATACCGAGACCGGCGGACTGATAAGAATCGACAACCGCATTGACAGCTTCGGCAATTTTGCCGCAAAGCAGAAAGAACTTATTATCAAACTGCGCGAAAGAGAAGCCGGAATACGCACGGAGCTCAGCAAAAAAGTGAGCTGGTCGGAAGATATTGAGCGCTGCAGAGCGCTCGTGGAAGAATATGATAAAGAACTGGGGGTTGAAAGTAAATGAGTAAAGGCGATATTAAACTGAGCGGTGTTCCTTCAATGACTGTTCGCAAGACGGTTGAGGAGCTTTCAAACGCATACTGCGCCGTAATAAACAGCGGCATCGGAATCAGGGCGGTCCCCTCCGTTATGCTCTGGGGGCCTCCCGGCATAGGCAAATCCCAGCTTGTCAGGCAGCTCGCCGACAGCATTGAAAAGAATACCGGCAAAGCGGTCAATGTCACGGATGTCCGCCTTCTGCTTTTCAATCCGATTGATCTCAGGGGAATTCCCACGGCGAATGAGGATAAGACGCTCGCCGTCTGGCTCAAGCCTCAGATTTTTCAGATGGATGCAAGCGATGATATTGTCAACATTCTCTTTCTCGATGAAATATCCGCCGCGCCGCAGTCCGTCCAGGCGGCGGCATATCAGATTACCCTCGACCGCGTGGTCGGCGAGCACAAGCTGCCGGAGAACTGCATTGTCATAGCCGCGGGCAACAGGGTCACGGATAAATCCGTCGCCTTCAAAATGCCGAAGGCGCTCGCTAACAGACTCCTTCATATTGAAATCGAGAGCAGCTTTGCGGCATGGAAAAAATGGGCGATTCAAAAAGGCATTAATCCGAAAGTAACCGGATTCTTATCTTTCAGGCAGGATTACCTCATCCGTAACGACGGCGTAGTTGACGACCTTGCCTTCGCCACCCCGCGAAGCTGGGAGATGGTAAGCAATCTCCTGAATAACGTCAGCGACGATGTTGAAAAAATGTATTCACTCATAGCGGGGCTTATCGGCACCGGCACCGCAGTCGAATTCCGCACCTGGTGTAAAGTCTATGCCTCCCTGCCCTCTATTGAAGATATTTTCGACGGCAAAAAGGCAAGTGTGCCGAAAGGAACAGACGCCCTCTATGCGCTCGTATCATCGATGACCGACTATGCTTCAAAGCACAGAAACGAGCTTAAAAGGATAGCCAATTCCGTTGTCTACGGCAACAAGCTTCCTCCCGATTTTTCGATGGTATTATTCAAGGACTATATGGAAATTGAAGAGGATTATAAGCTTAAGCTTATGGAGATGCCCGAATTCTCCGCCTGGCTTCAATCCAAAGGGAGATTGCTGAATGGAAATGTCTGATGAAAAAGTAAGGGAATACAGCGCAAGGCTCATAAAATCAAGGATGAGAATCCTGTGTAAAAACGGCTTTTACGGCCTGCTGCTTATGCATGTGATTTTCAGCCTTGACGAATCCTGCATGACCGCCGCGACCGACGGCTACCGCATATATTTCGGCCCTGCTTTTCTTGACAGCCTGAGCGACGATGAGCTTGACTTTATCCTTATGCACGAAATACTGCATATTGCTCTTCAGCACTGCATGCGAACCGGAGAGAGGGATGACGAGCAATTCAACATTGCCTGCGACATAGTCGTAAACTCAAACATTCTGCTGTCAAACAATATGGACCACAGGTCCATTACGCTTTCGAAATACGGTGAGAGTATGCATATTGCACCGGACGGCAAGGAGGGCTTTAACTATACGGCGGAAGAAGTCTATGAAATGCTGCCGTCGAGAATCGGGCAACATTCGCAAGTCGGAAGAAAAAAAGCGACAGGCAATCCCGGTTTCGGAACTGTAACAAAGCAAAAAGAAAAACCAAATAAAAATAAGGACGGCAAAGATGCAGCCGGCAGCTTCAATCTCGGCAGAGCCGGCGATGAAATAGATCATCCCGGAAACACTAATGGCAGTTCATGGGATGATCATTCGCGCTGGGTCTTTAACGAGGAGGATATATCTCTTAGAGATGTATGGGTAAAACATATCGAGGATGCGCTTGAATCAATAAGCATAAAAAAGGCATCCAACAGCAGAGGCACTCTGCCTATGTTTGCTCAGCGCATTCTCGAAGAGCTTGAAAAGCCGCAGACGGACTGGCGCATTATTCTCAATGATTTCATTCAGGAGGAAATCTGCGATTATTCTTTTTCGCCGCCCGACAGGCGATTCGGTGACAGCCCGTTCTTTCTTCCGGATTTCAACGGCTCCGAAGACAGAGTGGATAAGATTCTTTTCATGATTGATACCTCGGGCTCAATGAGCGATAAAATGATTACCGCCGCATACAGCGAGATAAAAGGCGCCATCGACCAGTTTGACGGAAGGCTCTCCGGCTGGCTCGGCTTTTTTGACGCGGCAGTTATCAAGCCGGTGCCGTTCATGAGCGAAGAGGAATTCCAGGCAATCCGCCCCGCCGGCGGAGGCGGGACCGATTTTCAGATTATATTCGAATATGTTCATAAATATATGAGCGACGATCCACCGGCAAGCATAATAATCCTGACCGACGGCTTTGCTCCGTTTCCGGATAAATCTCTCGCAAACGGCATTCCCGTCCTCTGGCTCATTAATAATGACCAGATCAATCCGCCCTGGGGTAAAGTTGCGAGAATAAAAGTTGATAATAATTGAATCAATGAAAGAAATTCCCCGGCAGAACAGTTCTGCCGGGGATAGCTTTGTTTATCGGTGTTTTTTGTTTAAGCAAATTCTTTTCAAAGATATCATTTAACGAATTTCACCGTCTTGATTTCGAAGGGCCTGAAGCTGAGGTTGATTTCGCCGCCGTCTGAAGGGACGGATTCAATAACATCTTCGAGAAGATTGGTGAGAACCACGGATTTGAAAGGCACATTGACTTTCAGCGCCGTTTCGGTCTTTGCTCCTTCACATTCATAGAGGCGGATGACAAACGAATCGCTTCCGTCCTCCGCGGGTTTCACACTCTCCGCGATAATATTCGGGGCGGTGATTGAAGCGAAGGGCTTCGCTTCCGCTTTGCCTTTGACACATAGAGCCGGGATATTCAGCTCGTATGCGCTGCGGACAGTATTCTCGGCAGAGAATGCGCCCGAATGCGGCAGGAGTGAATAAGTCATTTCATGCTTTCCGCTGTCGCCCGTATAATCGGGATGGGTGCCGCCGCGGTGAAGCGAGAGACGCAGATTGCAATCGGTGACGGTTATACCGTATTTGCAATCGTTGAGGATTGCCGCGCCGAATCTCGTTTCGCTAATATCGGTATAGTTTCTGTTACAGACTTCGAATTTTGCAAGTTCGAGCGAATTATTTACGGTTGTCGGGCGCTCTACGCAGCCGAACTGTATCTCGCTTCTTGCTCTCGATGCAGCAATATCAAGGTCGAAGCCGACCTTGAGAAGTCTGTGGGGGCTGTTCCAGTCAATAAGAGTATGGAAATCAATGCGCGGGCTGTCCGCATAGCAGATCATATCCTGAACGAGCGTTGTCTTGGAGTCAATTCTGAATTTACTGCGAAGGCGGATTTCAACAGCGCCGTCTGTAATCAGTTCTCTGCCATCAAAGCCGCAGACGGGCTCAAGATTTTTGACAACATCGCGGTCGATATCCCAGTTATCATAAGTGAGCGGGACATCCTCGCCGAAAAGGAAAACGTTGAGCGGGGCTCCGCCGGGCTTTCTGAGCTCTCTGCCCGAGGCGGTATCGACCAGCGAGGCAATACAGCCGTTTTCGTCAAATACGATTCTGGCAAACGGAGTGACAAGCACTTCGCCGTCATAGATAAACGGCAATTTCGCGCTGACGGGTTCATCTGCCAATTCTATTGAAACGGCGGAAAACGCGGGAATCTTAATTCCGCCGACTGCGAGCTTATCCCTGCCGCAGATATCTGTAAAGCGCTGGGAAGGATAATCCTTCGCAAAGCCGTCCGCTTCGATTTCGGCGGCGTCGCCGCGCTCGAACGAGAGCGTATTGAAAAGCGTCAGCGCGTTATCCGAGCCGTCTGTAAGGGTACCGGCGTATTCGGCCGCCGTCTCTTTATATGCTTTGATAAGCTCATCCATTTCTTTGTTGAAAACATCATAGACGGGCTTTATGCAGGTGCCGGGCAGAATATCATGAAACTGATTTTTAAGAAGAGTTTTGAGCCATTTGTCGCTGTTTTCATTGCGCGGCCTGCCCGAGACGACATTGAAATATTCCATATCACGAAGGGCGTATTCCGCTTTTCTGTTTTTGCGCTTGACATCATGCATCTGCGTGAGCGTGCCGCGGTGAAGCTCAAGATAGAGCTCATCGTGATAGACGGGCAGAGCGTCTTTTTTCTCTTCGAGTTCTTTGCCGAATTCGCTGATTGTCATCGGCTTGATTTCGGGCATTCCCTCCATATTTGAGGCACGCAGAGAAGTCTCGATGAGACCGGGAGTCGGTCCGCCGCCTCCGTCTCCGAAGCCGTATGCCACAAGGCGCATATCCACGGCATCCTTCTGCGGAATCTCGCGGATGCTCGCAGCGCAGTCATTTACATCCGGCCAGCAGTGAGTGCGGTTGAAATGAGTGATGACTTCGCTGCCGTCAATCCCCTTCCAGACAAAGCTCATGAACGGGAATGAATTGAGCTCGTTCCAGAAAATCTTGGTTGTATAGAAATATTTTACTTCGCTCAGGCGCATAATCTGGGGAATATTCGCATTATATCCGAAAGTATCCGGAAGCCAGAATGAATCTGCTGTATAATCGAAATTCTCCCTCGTGAACTGCTGGCCTTTGAGGAACTGCCTCGCCATAAGCTCGCCCGAGGTGATATTGCAGTCGCATTCCACATAGACACCGCCGTTCGGCTCGTATCTGCCCTCGGCAACGCGTTTTTTCATTTCTGCAAAGATGTCGGGATAATAATCCTTCATCCACTCGGAGTGAAGAGCGGAGGACTGGATGAAATAATATGAAGGATACTGATTCATTAAATCGAGGGCGTTCGAGTATGTCCTCGCGCATTTGCGGATGGTCTCCGAAACGGGCCAGAGCCAGGCTGTATCCATATGGGAATGGCCGATAATGCCGATTTTACCGAATACTCTCGAATTGCCGCCGCCGAAAAACTCGCGCGAAATCTCAAGAGAATCGCGCACCGATTTCATGACCGTTTCATAATCGGTATCTTTCGGGAAAAGGATCAGTTTATCGTTGATGCGAAGCAGTGCGCTCTGAGCGCGGGCGGAGGAGAAATTGCTCTCGGGAAGCCTTCTCGCGGCGTTCAGCAGCTCGCGGATATCGAAAATCAGGGTGAATACATCTTCGTTGCGTGTGCAGATTTCAACGCCGCCGAATGTGTGGACAAATCCCTGAGTCGGGTCGGGGCAAAAATAATCATCATAGGGATCGGTATTCGGATCATAGTGACCGGCATAGCATTCAAAAGCGAGATGAAGATTCTCACCCGCACGGACTTTGCCGAGAAAACGGCTCGCGTGGTGGCCACCGACAAAATCGCGGTTTTTGCTGTTGATCAGGCCCTTGGGAACGCCGTTCAGGAAGAAAAGCTGCTCCGCTCCTCCGCAGTCGGAAACCGCATAGAGAGCTTTGCCGTCAAGCTCCGCGGGAACGGTGAAATCGCCGCGCAGCCACATATTGCCCCATTCCTCGCCCCACTGAGTTCCGGGAGCAATGGGCTCAAAGCCGTCCGAAGGTTCGGCTCTCAGATGCTCTTTCGTGAAATACGCATCGGTATTGCCGAGCATCCCGACCTTCTCAAATATCATCTTTTCATAGATTTTCAGGGCCGCCTCAAGTTTTGCAAAAATGCGGTTTTTCATGTTTTCGTTATACATAGGCACCTCATAACCGTCAGATTTGTTAATAAATTAATGCTTGTATTGACTTTATTTCAGAAGAATTTCCAGTGGGACAGCAGCCATCCCGGTATCACTACCACAGCAAAAAACGCCCATGAAATCAGAGTAAACGTCTTTATGAACTCTTTGCCGCGCCCCGGATATTCGCGAACATAAATTCTGTAATTTATGACCGAGGCAAGCGAGCCGATAAGCGAGCAGAGGCCCGCTGTATCCGCTCCGTAAATGAGCCCCGCGAAATTCTTTGTAAAGGGATAAAGCACTATCGATGCCGGAACATTTGAAATAACCTGGCTGAGTCCGATTGCCCACCAGTATTCCCTGTCGGCAACAGTGCTTCCGAGAAACGCCGAGATTCTCCCGTTTCCCGCAATTGAGGATGAGAAAATGAAGAAGCAGAGAAATGTGAGAATCAGAAGCATCACCAGCACAAACAGCGTGATATCTGTGATTCTCTGAGGGCGTCGTTCTTTTTTCCATTCTTCGATTTCATGAGTAAAAACAATCTGCTCTTTCGTGTTTTTGCGGTAAAGAATCAACACAAAAATAATCAGAATCACCGCGCTCATGGCCGCCAGCGGAGCCATGTGGAGCATAAAATGACCGAAGCCGATTCCCTTCGCCTGACCGTAAAGAAAAAGATTCTGTGGCGAACCGAACGGAGTCAGCAGCGAGCCCCTTATTGCGGCTATGTTTTCCATTGATATTACGGGCAGAATATACTGCTCGCATTCTCCGCTTCTGAAAAGGAGAATTGTCAGCGGGACGAAGATAATCAATGATACATCATTGGTAACAAACATCGATGTAAAAAACACGCCGAAAATCAGAAACAGCGAAAGTGCCGCACGCAAGCGAAGCTTCATACCCAGATTTTCAAGGGGTCTCAGCACATTTTCCTTTTTGAAGCCCTCAAGCACACAGAGCATCATCAGCAGCGTGCCGAGAGT
>CAMUZD010000058.1 GCA_947165115.1 uncultured Clostridia bacterium | reverse complement strand
GGGAGCATCGCGCGGATATCGGTGATGATTCTATCCGCCGTCTCATCCTCGGTCATGCAGAAATCGACATTGACTATTCTGTGGGTGCCGCTCTGATATATGCCCGAAATTATTTTGCCGCTTCTTGTCCTGCCGAATGCCGCCTGAACCTTGTTGCGGTAATGGAGCGGATTCTCCATGCCGATTATCTTTCGGACTTTCCCGTATTTTTTGAGCAGTATTTCACAGCGCGCCTGCTTCCATTTAAGCTGGCGCTCATAGGTCATATTCTGAAGCTGGCAGCCCCCGCATTTCTTTGCGAGAGGGCAGGCGAGCGGATTTGTTTTCAGGTTTGATTTCTGTGACATTTTTTCTCCGTTTATTTATTATCAAAGCGCGTCTTTCGGGCAGTTCTTTACGCATTCGAGGCAGAGGATG
The DNA here is from genome assembly GCA_947165115.1 of uncultured Clostridia bacterium. Classification (GTDB taxonomy): domain Bacteria; phylum Bacillota; class Clostridia; order Oscillospirales; family Acutalibacteraceae; genus CAG-177. The sequence continues at coordinate 7,978 of CAMUZD010000058.1, read as the reverse complement.
CATTCCGTGCCGTTTTTTCTTTTGCGCGAGTTATCGGTAACATCGACATCCATCGGGCAGACTTTTTTACATCTGCCGCAGTCTATGCATTTTGTCTTATTGCATTTCACTCGGAAAAGCGAGAAATAGCTTGCGGGTTTCAGAAACACCGTGACAGGGCAGAAATACTTGCAGAATGCGCGGTTATCTTTGAAGATGAATGCGGCGGCGATTCCCGCGGTATAGTAAATTATATTGCCGATGACAAACGCCCAAAACATTATTCTCTCAATGTTTCCGGCTTTTGCGAGAAACAGTGCCGAGACAAAAATCAGGGACGCAGCGAAGGTTACATATCTTATCCATCCGAGCTTTCTGCGGGGACCTGCAGGTGTTTTGTACGGGAGAAAATCGAGCACCATTGCGGTCCAGCAGGCGTATCCGCACCAGCCGCGTCCGAAAATAAGGGGCCCGAAGATTTTAGCGACTGCGTAGTGAATTGTTGCCGCTTCGAAAACGCCTGTAAAAAGATAATACCAGAAGCCCTCAATCTGCATATTCTCGCCTTTGATAAAGCCGAGATAAACGAGCATATACAGGCCGACGAGCAGCTGAACTACACGTCTTGCGTGCTTGTATTTCATAATGAAAAGGAAAATGCCGAGTGAGATTGAAATACCTATATAGCTGAAATTGAAAAGGTAGAATATATTATCCTTTGCAAGCCACAGCGCTACCGCCACAGCTTCAAATACCAAAAGCATCATGGCGGGAAGCAGCAGCTTTTTCCCTTGTTTCATTTTACCATCTCCGCCTCCCATTATACTTTACTTTCCTCCGTTTCGTCAACATAAACAAAAAAATTGCTTTAAAATCTATACCCGTATTTTTTGTTTTTTATTGCAATAACTTACACACTCTGTATAATTATATATTGGATTATTATAAAATCATCCGAAGGAGAAATTGTTATGGAAAAACTTAAGGTCGGCATCATCGGTTGCGGCGGTATCGCAAACGGCAAGCATCTTCCCGCGCTCTCGAGAAACAAAAATGTTGAAGTGGTCGCATTCTGCGACATAATCAGGGAAAGAGCCGAGGAGGCGGCGGAGAAATTCGGCACTGCCGACGCGCGCGTCTATGAGGATTACAAAGAGCTGCTCGCGAACGAGCCGGATATTGTCGCGGTTCACGTCTGCACTCCGAACCGCTCCCATTCCTTTATTACAATAGATTCGCTTGAGGCGGGCAAGCATGTTCTCTGCGAAAAGCCCATGGCAAAGACCTATGCCGAGGCAAAGGCAATGTATGAGGCTTCGGTCAGAACGGGTAAAAAGCTCTCAATCGGCTATCAGTCCCGCTGGAGAGGCGATTCGCAGTATCTCAAGACCTGCTGCGAGAACGGCGACCTCGGCGAGATTTACTATGCGAGAGCCATCGCGCTCAGAAGAAGAGCCGTTCCGACCTGGGGCGTATTTCTCAATGAGTATGAGCAGGGCGGCGGTCCGCTCATCGATATCGGAACCCATGCTCTCGACCTCACCCTCTGGATGATGGATAACTACAAGCCCAAAATGTGCGTGGGCGTCAAATATAAGAAACTCGGCGACGCGAACGGCACCGGCAATATCTGGGGCGACTGGGATCCCGAGAAATACACGGTTGAGGATTCCGCTTTCGGATTTGTCATTATGGAAAACGGCGCGACGGTCAGCGTCGAATCAAGCTGGGCGCTGAATATTGCCGACCCGCATGAGGCGATCACTCTTCTCTGCGGCGACAAGGGCGGAGCCGATATGATCGACGGCCTGAAAATAAACTATATCAAGAATAACAGGCAGGTAATCGAGAAACCCAATCTCGATGCCGGCGGAGTTGCCTTCTTTGACGGCGACTCAGACAGACCGGAGGACCTTGAAAACTTCGCGTTCTATGATGCGATTATCAACGATCACGAGCTCGCGACAAAGCCCGAGCAGGCGATGGTTGTCACGAGGATTCTCGAGGGCATCTATAAATCCGCCGAGTCCGGCAAGCCCTACTATTTTGACGGGGAGGAATAAGATAAGATGAAAATTGCGGTTCAGGTTTATTCCGTCAGAGACGCGATAAACGACGAAGCATCGCTGCTCAAGGCGCTTGAAAAGATCAAGGAAATCGGCTACGAAGGCGTTGAATTCGCCGGCTACTTCGGAGCAAGCGCAGAGACAATCCGCGCGAAGCTCGATGAACTCGGCCTCGTCTGCGTCGGCGGCCATATCGGTCTCGATGATTTTGCCCCCGAAAAGCTTGAGGAGACGATAGAATTCCAGCATACACTCGGCGCGAAAGCAATCGGCGTCGGCGGCGCTCCGCACTCCACTCAGGAGGAATGCGTAAAGACCGGCAAGATTCTCGGCAGAGCCCGCGACTATGCCATGGAAAAATACGACATGACGACCTATTATCACAATCACAGCGAAGAGTTCAAGCCCATGCGCAACAAGCGCCTGCCAATTGATGTGATAGGGAGCTACTGCAACCTTGAAATAGATACATACTGGAGCTTTTTTGCGGGAGTTGACAACTATAAATTCCTGCTTGCAAATATGGATAAAATCGTTCACCTTCATGTCAAGGACGGCGTTGACGGCCATCCCAAGGCGCTCGGCGAAGGCAACTGCGATCTGATTTCGGTTGTCCGCGCCGCGAAGGCCATGGAGCTTGAATGGCTGATAGTTGAAAACGATGATCCCGTGCCGAACGGTTTTGACGATATAGCGAGGAGCCTCACCTTCCTCAAAGCCCTTATCAGATCACAGCAGTAAAGGAGAAACAATATGAAACTCGGAGTATTTACTACATTACTTTCAAACGTTCCATTTGAGGACGCTCTCAAATATTTCAAATCCCTCGGTATCGAGATGATAGAAATCGGCTGCGGCGGCTACCCCGGCAACGCCCACGCAAATCCGGATATACTGCTCAATGACGATGCGAAGCTTGCCGAATTCAAAGAGCTTGTTGCAAAATACGGTCTGCAGATAAGCGCCCTCTCCTGTCACGGCAACCCCGTTCATCCGGATAAGGAAATCGCGGCCGGATTTGACAAGGCAATCAAGGATACGATTCTGCTCGCCGAGAAACTCGGAATTCATCAGATAAATACCTTCTCGGGTTGCCCCGGCGACAGCGAGGGCTCAAAATATCCCAACTGGGTTGTCTGCCCCTGGCCCGATGATTTCACCGAGATTCTCAAATGGCAGTGGGAAGAGAAGCTTATCCCCTACTGGAAAGAGACGGTCGCATTCGCTAAGGCTCACGGAGTTGATAAAATTGCTCTTGAGCTTCATCCCGGTTTCTGCGTTTATAATACAGATTCGCTCATGAAACTGCGCGAGGCCGTCGGCCCCGAAATCGGCGCGAACTTCGACCCGAGCCACCTCATCTGGCAGGGTATGGATCCCGTCGCCTGCATCCGCAAAATGGGCGACGCCATCTTCCACTTCCACGCGAAGGATACGAGGATGGATAAATACAACATCGCAGTAAACGGCGTGCTCGACACGAAATCCTACGGCGATATTCCGAAGCGCTCCTGGGTATTCCGCACCGTCGGCTACGGTAACGATTATTCCTACTGGAAGGATATGATTTCCGCTCTGCGCGAAGTCGGTTACGATTACGCTATCAGCATTGAGCATGAGGATTCGCTGATGAGCCAGAATGAAGGCCTCACCAAGGCTGTCGGCTTCCTCAAGGATGTGCTGATTACCGAATCCGCGGGCGAAGCATGGTGGTTCTGATATGAGAAGCAACGACGACGATATAAAAATCTTTCATCCGAAGATAAAAGAGACCCCGGCCTCGGATCTGACGAGCATAGCCGGAGTCATGGATAAACACAGGGCAAACGGCAACAGCGCCAAGGCAGATATTCTCGGTGAGCGCCTTGCGGATTACAAACCCGAGGATTTATGCCCCGATGATGTTGCGAAAATCAGCAACAAGGAACTCATGCAGCTTCGTGCGCTTATGGTTTTCACCGCGCAGATTGCGATGCATAAATATCTGCCCCATAAGATTCTCTCTGCGCAGGCGGTCAACTCAATGTATGAGAGAATCGAGCAGACCTCGCCCGGCTTTTTCCGCAATATTTCGGACGGTTCCTCCTTCAGCTTCTATTACCTCGCCGTGAGAAAAAACGAGAATGTCGAGGAGGAAATCGGCAGGGATTACGCAATGCTCTGCGACAGGGACGATAATCAGTATCTCATCGATCTCGGCAAAAGAGTCTATGAGCAGACCGATGCCAAGGTCCTCTCGCTGATAGAGAATTTCGAGTTTGAAAACTGATAAAAAAAAAGGGGCTGTCGCTGACAGTCCCTTTTGAAAACAATTATGCGGTTATTCCCGATTTAATCAGATATTCGCGCGCGTGCCTGAGCATATTCTTGTCGTTTGCGAATTTGAGGGTTTCTATCGCCCGGTCATAATCGAGCCAGATATAGTCCTCAATCTCCTCGCGCTGTATTATGGTCTGGGTATCGTCGGTTTTCGCAAGATAAATCGTGACCGATTTTTCAATATTTCCGTGAATAGTATATTCCGCTTTATAGGCGAAAGAGGGGAGAATTTCAATGTGAATTCCCGTCTCCTCGAGAACCTCGCGAATGGCGGTCTGCTCGTTGGTCTCGCCTCTCTCAACGTGTCCTTTCGGGAAACCCCAGTTTGACGAGCGCTTGTTTTTGATAAGCAGATATCTTATGCCGTCATTGATATAGCGGTAAACTATCGCTCCGCAGGAGCGCTCATATAGGCAGCTGAGCTTATATTGACTTCCCTCAACGGCAAACGAAACAGCGTCTTCAATCTGGTTGACGATGAACCGCGTGCTCTTGGGGGCGACCACGTAAAACGGCTGAGGATTCCCCTCCTGCTCAATGCAGGCGATTACCCTGCCGTCAAATGTTCTCACGGGATGGTCGATTCCCATGATATACGCTCCGTATTTGGCGCTGTCGAATCTTTTTTTACCTTCAATAAGGCCGTAATTGAGCCCGTAGGTAAATCCAAATTGACTGCTTACGGAGTGGATGGGGTTGGTTACCCTGACTCTGACATACTTGCCGAGCATTATACCACACCTTTCGAAATGGCCATACAGCCACGGTATAGAGCGGGTGAAACGGATATCCCGCTCACATAATGGCACTATTATACTAAATGAATTGAATTAAAACAATACTTTTTTATAATTTTTTCGGGCAAATTTTCATTTTCAAAAATTTTTTTGAATTTTATGCAACAAAACCGGCATATTTTTACACTTATACTTGAAAGAGAAAGCGGTGAGATGATTTGGGCGCCGACATAAAAAAATACGTTATTGCCGCAAAGCGCGGCGATGCGGAGGCTTTCGGCGAGCTGTATGCTCTTTATAAAAACGAAATGTTCCGCTACGCCTGCATAGTGGTCGGCAATCCCGTCGCCGCGGAGGATGCCGTTTCCGAGGCGGTTATCGAAGCGTTTGAAAATATCGGCAGTCTGCGGAGCCCCGGCTCTTTCAAAGGATGGCTTTTCAAGATATTAAACAGCGCCTGCCGCAGACAATATAAAGATTTCAATAAGGATTTACCTCTTATTGAGGATGCGGATCATGAGCCCGCGGACGGAAAAGATATCGAGCTCAAAGAGATATCGATTGACCTTCAGCAGGCAATGGCGGCCCTGAACCCCGAAGACCGGCAGATAGTCATGATGAGGGCAGTTGCCGGCATAGGCAGCCGCGAAATAGCCGAATCTCTCGGCATACCGGACGCCACGGTCCGCTCAAGATACTCACGCGCAATTTCAAAACTCGGCAAAATACTTAAAGAAGGAGGCGTAAATGATGAATAACGAGAAAGAAATTCTTGACCTTATCTCGAAGAAATTCGATGAAGAAGCGCAGAATACAAGCGTTCCCGAATCGCTCGGAAAAGATAATGTCGTCGAGATGCTCAAAGCATCGTCGGGCAAGGTCGTGAATCTCTCGGCAAAGAGCGAAATCGCAAGATACACGAAGACAATCAACGCTCTCAAGAGAGTTATCGCTGTCGCGGCGGCTCTTATGGTTGTTCTCATCACGGCGCTCCTTCTGAATACACGCAGCAACATTTCGGTTTTCAGCAAGGGCAACAACTCCGGCACAGAAGGTCTCAACCTCGAAAAGATTGCCGAATATATCGACAGAGAGGTCAAAAAGACCGTATCCGGAACAAAAACCGAAGGCACGACCAAGAAGGCAAGCGTATTCGACCGGACAAAGACGAGCGAAACCTCAAAGCCCGATCCGACCACCGTCGTTGCCGAGCAGCAGGTTCCCGCCTCGCTCGTTTCGGGCAAATCGGATGTTTCGGCTAAGGTCAATTTCGTGCGCACTGACGGCAGATATATTTACAGATACATTACCGTCACGGAAGACGGCAGTTTCAAATCATATATTGATATAATTTCTCTTGCAACTTTAAACCGCGTTTCGGAGAAGACCATCCTGCCCGGCGGCAGATGCTTCGACATTATAGACCAGAACAACACCCTCGCGGCACTCAGCAGGGATGAGGGCGGAGTTACGGTCAGATACTATGACATAACCGACCGCACAGCTCCGGTAAAGAGCAGGGAATTCACTCAGGAAGGCGCGTTCGTCTATGCGCAGGCCGCAGGCGGAAAGCTCTGCGTTATCACAGGAACGGCAGGCGCGGATGCGACCTATTCCGTAAACGGTGACGAGGTCAGCGTCGATTCGCAGGCCGAAGCCGAAGCAAAGAACTATTCGTTTATCACGGTTACCGATATTGACAATCTCAATTCCGATCTCGTTACCGGAATCGTCCCCGGCAAATGCGCAGGAAGTCTCTTCACCGAGACGGGCGTTTATCTCACCTCGGCTCAGAAGGATGCCGCAACGGGCGAGAGCGTCACGGTCCTTTCGAGATTCACTCTTGACGGCGACAGTCTGAGAAAATCCGCTTCATATAACCTCAAGGGCCTCATCACAGGCGGCATCAATGTTTCCGCCGACGGAGAAGTAACCGCGGTTACGGACGGCTCCGGTTATACGGTTTATCTCCTGAGCGGCAATCTCGAGCTTATCGCAAGCGCTACCGAGATATATGACGGCAAGGTTACCGATATTTATTATACAGACGATTATATCTGCGTTTCCGGAAGTTCCGGAGCGAAAGTCATAAAATACGCGGGCGAGGGTAAATTCACCTTCACCGAGCCCGAGGGCGGCACGGCGTTCGCAGATGCCAGAGGAGTATTCACCGCAGGCGGCGTCACAGTCGCCGAGGGTAAGAGCGATTCCGAAGGCAAGGCGGTCTGGAGCATGATAAATGCGAAGGGCGAGATGATTAACTTCGCTCTCAACAGCCGCACGATAACTTCCGACCCGCGCGCTCAGGCGGTTTCCGATAAATCCGGCAGCAAGGTCGGCGTGCCTGTCAGGATCAACGGCAAGAGCGGTTATCTCTTCTTCAGCCTCGATTCAGCGGGCAAACTCACCGCCTATCCCAGACCTTATGTCACGTGCGGAGGCTCCGATTCGGTCAGCTTCATTTCAGGCGACAAATTCTACACGGTATCCGACGGCAGAGTTACAGCCGTATCGGTTGATGAAATAACAGCTTAATATATAACACGGGGGGCAACGGGCAATACGCCCGGAAGCAGTGTTCGGCAGAGCAGGGTGGCACCGGATTTATCCGCCTGCTCTGCCGCCTTATAAATACAGAGCGCCATATTTACTCTTGACAAATTATTATTTTACTATTAAAATATACGTGTCTTTAATGAATTTTTGAAAGGTTGGTTATTTTATGAAAAAGACATTATCAATCATCATAGCAGTAGCAATTGCACTTGCAGCTGTCTGCACAGTATCGGTTATGGCTTTCGCAAAGACCGTTGAGATTACCGAGCCCGCTACAACAACAGCGGCCGCCTCCTCAGCGACCACCACCAAAGCCGCAAA